>JAFOBC010000156.1 GCA_017382015.1 Clostridia bacterium | reverse complement strand
GACAGCTTTTTCTGTGAATGAGCAGATTATAAGCATCTTCTTGCCCTCGTATGTACGCTCGTATACGTAGAGGTCCTTGCTGGACTTGTTGTACTCTTTGTATGCACCGTATATTGCAATCGGGTTTTCCTTGCGGAATTTGATGATTGCCTTGTAGTGGTTGTAGATTGAGTTGGGGTCAGCCATCTCAGCCTCAGCGTTGATACCGTCTTTGTAGTTGGGGTTAACGGGCATCCAGGGTGTGCCAGTTGTAAAGCCTGCGTTTGCAGAGCTGTCCCACTGTACGGGTGTGCGTGCGTTACCGCGGCTCGCTGTCTTGAGGCGCTGCTCAACCTTTTCGTCAGAGAAGCCGAGCATTTTGAGTGTCTTGCGGTTGTTGATTGCAAAAACATCCTGGTAATCTTCAACTGTGGGAAGGTGGATGTTTACCATACCGATTTCCTGACCCTGATAGATGAAGGGTGTGCCGCACTGAAGCATATATGAGTTTGCAATGGATTTACCGCTTGCGTTTCTGTATTTTTCACTGCCGTAGCGTGAGATGATTCTGGGGTGGTCGTGGTTTTCCATATAGAGGGCATTCCACGATTTGCCGTAAAGACCTTCCTGCCATTTGGAGAATGCACCCTTGAGTCTCTTGAGGCTGAAGGGCATAGCCATAAAGTCTGTGAAAAGGCAGTCAGCTTCCATATGCTGGAAATGGAACATCATATCGAGCTCCATGCCGTCGCCTTCTTTGATGTATTTGAGTGCCTTTTTGGGTGTCATCATCGGTGCTTCGCCGACTACGAAGCAATCATACTCGTTGAGCACCTCGCGGAATTCCTGGAGGTATTCGTGGATGTGCGGGCCGTCCATATAGTGCTCCATACCGCAAGCCTGGGGGATGGGGAAGCCGTTGGGCAGACCCTCGCGCTTGGATACGAATGTGATAACGTCCTCGCGGAAACCGTCAACACCCATATCGAGCCAGAACCGCATAATATCCTTGACTTCCTGGCGTACTTCGGGGTTATCCATATTGAGGTCAGGCTGTTTCTTGGAGAAGAGGTGAAGGTAATACTGTCCGTTTTCCTTGTTGTATTCCCAGGCTTTGCCTTCAAAGAGCGAAGACCAGTTGTTGGGGCGCTTCTTGCCCTTGCCGTCACGCCAGATGTAGTAGTTGTGGTATTTACTGTTTTTGTCAACGCCCTGCTTGAACCACTCGTGCTCATCGGAGGTGTGGTTTACAACAAGGTCCATAATAACCTTGATTCCGCGCTTGTGAGCTTCGTCAAGTACCTTCTTAAAAAGCTCGTTGTCGCCGTAATCGGGCGAAATGTTTCTGTAATCTGAGATATCGTAGCCGAAGTCTGCATTAGGTGAGCAGTAAAGAGGTGAGAACCAGATGCAGGTAATTCCGAGCTCCTTGAGGTAGTCGAGCTTTGAAAGCACACCTTCAAGGTCACCTATACCGTCGCCGTTGCCGTCGCAGAATGAACGGGGCCAGATCTGGTAGCAAACTACGTCCTTATACCAGTTAGTTTTCTTCATATTGTGAACTCCTTTCGGTTCTTATTGCATTAAAATCAATTATATCAAAATAATTTGAATATAACAATATATAAAATATATAAAAAGAGCGGCTTCATATTGTGAAACCGCTCAAAAACTTAGTTGTATGTTACTTCCTGCATAGTTACTTCCTCTTTTTCGTAAAGGGTGACGTATTTATCCTGGTAGTAGTTTTCAAGGTGTGAAACGAATGAACCGTCGGGCTTTACGTTAATGATGGTGCATCCGCGCTGTTCACCCTCTTTTGATATACCGATGTATGCAAGGTAATCTACGCTGTAGCTGTATGAAAGCTGAATGCCCTTGTATTTTGCCGCAAAGTTGTTTTTGTGGTCATGTCCGAAGAAAACAGCCTTTGTCGAGTCAAGCTCAAGTATGGTTTCAAACAGATTGTCTTCGCCTACACCGCAGTATACTACCTTATCCTTTTCGCCGGCTACGCCGTATACCAACTCAACGTTTTCGGTGTTTTGGTATCCGTTGTCGGCGTATTCAAACCAGGCATCGTTCAGCTCTGTGAGCGGAATGTGCATAAACATTAACGAATTGACGGGAGCACCGTTTTCGTCGCCGATTTGTTTTACTGTTTTCTTGTACCACTCAACCTGGTTTTCGTGTACGTTATCATAGAGCCATCTGAATCCGAACGGATCATCTTTTGTATAAGCCTGGCTGTCAAGCATATATATAGATTGCGTTATTTTACCTGCAGAGTTTTTGACGTTGATTACGTGGTTGCCGTATCCGTCAACATCATCAGGGCCCGGCTGATAGAGGCAGTATGTAAATCCGCTTTTTGCATAGAAGTTTGAAATCTTTTCGCGGCCGTAGTAGCTGTAAATTTCGGAATCGTGGTTGCCGAGGGTTACTGTCCAGTAAACGCCGAGCTTTTCCATAAGTTCAGCAAATATCTTAGCGCCCGAAAGGTTGTTGAACGTACCTGCCTGGAAAGGTACGGGGTAGGCGATATCGCCTGTTACCACAACAAGGTCGGGCTTTTCGGCTGTAACCATAGCCGCAACAGCATTGAGTGCCTTTGCATCCTTGCTCAGCGACATCCAGCCGCCACCTATATGTATGTCGGTAAGCTGCATTACCTTGAATTCTTTGTCTGTTGTAAAGGTCCAGTTGCCGTTTTCATCCTTTTGGGGTACAAGCTGGTTCTCAATCTGAACGGTTTCAAAGGTGTTTGCTTTTTTTATGTTTGCGTTGTTGCCAATTACGGTTGCGGCAACCGTGGCGCAGACAAATAAAACAAATATCAGCGCGATAATGCCGAGAATCTTCTTTGCCTTTTTATTTTTTGCTCTGTTTTTCTTCATGCTTTTATATCCCTTCATATTGTGTTATGTCGATTATAATTATAAAAACGAAAAAAATCAACAAAATTCGACAATTGTTTTCAAAATAAACAAAATCGTAAAAATGCAAACAGGCGAGCCTGATGGCTCGCCTGTTTGCAAAAGGAAGGAGTAAATGAAAAAGAAACAAAAAGAATAAATCAAAATTAAAGAAAAGAGTGGAAAACCAAAGCGCTTTCCGTGATTTAATATTACAATATATTTCGTCAAAGTATGATAATAAATAGTGTCTTTTTTGTGAACAAAATGTAAACGATAGATTGCAAATATATTGCAAAGATTTTTTTGTGAAATTTTTTTGAGTATTTTTTTGTTCAGCTTCCGCTATATTGTGTCAGGGTTTTGGGATAAGCACCACTAATCGACGCTATTGACTTTTTTCACAAGTATTTGTGGAAAAAGTGCCGTTCTTTTGTACTTTGAAAAGCCTTGACACGCAAAGAGTTTTCTAGTATAATAGCAGCTTGTAAAGAACAAATGCTTTACACAAATACGTTAGGGGGGAGATCTTTTGGCTAAAAATCTTGGTGTCACTGTGTTGCTTGATTTTTACGGTGAAATGCTGACTGAGAAGCAGCGCAGCTTCTTGGATTATTACTATAACGACGACCTTTCCCTTTCCGAAATTGCGGAAAACGAAGGTATCACAAGGCAGGGCGTACGCGACGCTATCAAGCGTGCCGAGGCTCAGATCTTTGATATGGAAAATAAGCTGGGACTCGTTGCTCGTTTTGAGGAGCAGAAGAGGGGTCTCGATGAAATAGTTGAGTGCGCAACATTAATATATGAGCAGAATATGCGTTTTGGTCTTTCAAGAGAAATAAATGAAGCATCTGTCCGT
>JAFOBC010000155.1 GCA_017382015.1 Clostridia bacterium | reverse complement strand
TTTTTGATTCTATTAAAGGGGTAGAGTTTTTTGGAACCTATTCAGTATAAAACCGAAGTTTTTGAAGGACCGCTTGATTTGTTGCTCTTTCTTATCAGTAAGCACAAGGTTAGCATAAACGATGTTGTTATAACCGAACTTATTGACCAATATATCGAATATATACGCGCTATGCAGCTTGAAAATATGGAGATTGCAAGCGAATTTCTCGAAATGGCGGCACGCCTTGTGTATATCAAAACAGTTTCCCTTCTTCCTGTTTATGATGATGGTGAGAAACTTCAGGAGGAACTCAGAGGTGAATTAAGCGAGTACGCTGATTGTCAGTTGATGGCCGGTAAGCTCGCTGACATTGCCAAGGGGTTTGATTATATCGAAACACCGCCTGAGAAGATTGAAGCTGATATGACGTATACGCGTACTCATGCGCCGGACGAGCTTCTTAAGGCTTATATTTCGGCGATAGGTAAGAGTATGCGAAAACTCCCTCCGCCGGTTGAAGCTTTTACCAAAATTGTTGCTGCTAAAATTGTTTCTGTTGGTTCAAGAGTCAATATTATTCTTTCACAGCTCAGAATCGGAGAAAAGCGTAATATTGAGCATTTCTTTGAGAATTCCGCTTCTCGCTCAGAAATGGTTGCAACCTTTTTGGCAATTCTCTCGCTTGTCAAATCAAAGCAGATATATATTGACGGTGAAAAGTCTACTGCAACAGTTGAACTTATTCAGGAGGTTGATTCTCAGTGAATGCTAAGGAATTAAATGCGGCAGTTGAAGCGATGTTGTTTGCTTCAGGTGAACCGCTTGAAATAGTCAGAATAGCAGAGGTGCTAGGTTGCGACGTTGAGCAGGTCGAAAACATAGTTCTCAACCTTGCTGATAAGCTTGATGAATCGGGCAGCGGACTTTGCGTTATGAAGCTTGGCGATAAAGCTCAGATGTGTTCCCGTCAGGAGTTTGCGCCTCTCATTCGCGATATTCTCGACCTCAAGAGAAACACACCGCTCTCCGGTGCTGCGTTTGAGGTGCTCGCTGTAATTGCTTACAATCAGCCTGTAACAAAATCCTTTGTTGAGCAGGTAAGAGGCGTTGATTGTTCAGGTGTTATATCAACGCTTTGTCAGCGCGGTCTTATTGAAGAGAAGGGCAGGCTGGAGCTGCCTGGCAGACCGCTGATTTACGGCACAACGTCAGACTTCCTCAGATGTTTTTGTGTGTCTGATTTGAGTGAATTGCCGCCTCTGCCTGAAAAAAATGAGGATGAGCTCAAGCAAGCTCTCAGTTCCGGTGAATCTTCCGGAAATTCAAACGGTACAGAAACTATTGTTATTTCTGCTGATGATGAAAATCTTGTTTCAGAAGCAGATGACGACGTTTTTAACGAAGATTTCAATTAACTGATTTTAAATACGAATCGGGGTGACTGATTTGGTTGCGTTATTCATAATTTTAGCAATTATTGCTCTGATTGTTATACTCTTTTCAATCAGATTTACGGTTTCGCTAACTTACAATGAAGAGTTTAAAGTTGATGTGAAATGGCTATTCATTAAGAAGCAAATATTGCCGAGCTCTGATGAAGACTCAGGTGAAGAAAAGCCGAAAAAAGAGAAGAAGAAAAAAGAAAAGCCCGCCAAAGAGAATAAGAATAAAACGGACTCAGAGCAAACGCAGAATAAGCCAAAGCAAGATAATATTCTTGTAAAATTCTATAAGAATCAAGGCTTTTCAGGTGTTATGCAGCTTTTGAATGATACGGTTTCGGCGATAAAAGGTATGTTTGGCTCCATTTTTAAGCACTTTGTTTTTCACGAGCTGAAACTTTATCTTACTGTTGGCGCAGGTGATGCCGCAGAAACGGCAATACTTTACGGAAAAACCTGCTCTTACGTTTTCCCTGCGCTCGGTCTTATCACAAGCACATGTAAAGTTAAGGACTATTGTTGTGATATTCAGCCAAACTTTATGCAAAAAGATAAAAGCGCTGTCTTTAAAACGGTTATTTCAGTCAGACCTATTTTTATAACCAATGCATTGGTTGCTCTTGCATTCAAGTTATTATTCAAGGTAGTTTTCAAACTGCTTGGTAATGATAAATCCTCGGAATCCGCAAATGTATCCAGCCCAATGAATTCCGAAAATAAACAAATCAATAATTCTCAAGGAGGAAAATAAACATGAAAGAACAGTCAGCATCAGGCATCCTCGGTACAGCAATCGATAAGATTCGTGACCTCGTAGATGTCAGCACAATCGTAGGTGAGCCCGTATTCTCAGCAGACGGCATCACTATCATCCCTGTATCAAAGGTTACATATGGCTTTGCTTCGGGCGGTTCGGATTTCCCCTCAAAGTCAAACGTCGAGCTGTTCGGTGGCGGCGGCGGTGCCGGTATCACAATCACACCCGTAGCTTTTGTTGTCATCAATAACGGTAATGTCACAATCAAGTCAGTTCCTTCAGGCGACAATCCTGCTGAAAAGATTATCAGTGTTGTTCCTGAAGTAGTTGATACAGTATCCGGTCTTATCAACAAGAGCAAGGAAAACAAGGCTCAGGACGTTACAAGTTCAGATATACTGTAATCATTGTTTTACCGCCGCATATAGTTTAATGATTATATGTCGGCGGTGATTGAATGAAAAAATGTGTACTGTTTATACTTTTGCTTGCTTTGTTTTCATTTACCTGTGCTGCGTCGGCTCCTGATGTATCGGCAAGTTCTGCCGTTGTTATGGTGGCTGACACCGCTGAGGTTGTTTTTGAAAAAAACGCTTATGAAAAACGTCCTATGGCAAGTACTACAAAAATTATGACAGCTTTGCTAACTGTTGAGTGTGCAACTCCATCGAGGACTGTTGTTACAACTGCTGAGATGGTAAATGTTGAAGGTACTTCGATGGGTCTTAAAGCAGGGGATAAGGTCACTTTTCACGATCTTGTCTACGGTATGCTGTTAGCTTCCGGTAACGATGCGGCGAATACTGCGGCAATTTCCATTGATGGCAGTATTGAAGCTTTTGCTCGCCGAATGAATGCCAAAGCAACACAAATAGGTATGTCGGATACACATTTTGTAACACCTTCCGGTCTTGATGACCAAAATCATTATTCAACAGCGTACGATATGGCTCTGTTGGGCTGCTATGCTTTGCGGAATCCTGCGTTCCGTCAGGCTTGCAGTTCGACCGGTGCCAGGCTTTGCTATGGTCAAGAGCCGTATGTACGTTATCTTTCAAATCATAATAAGCTACTCAAAAGTTTTGAAGGAGCAATAGGGATTAAGACAGGGTTTACGAAAAAAAGTGGCCGCTGTCTTGTTTCTGCTGCAGTGCGCAACGGCGTTACACTTGTTTGTGTTACTCTTAATGCACCGGATGACTGGAATGATCATCGCAGGCTTCTGGAGTACGGATTCAGCTGTGTAACAGCAAAGCAGTTAAACGTTTCGTTACCTGAGCTGGATGTTTATGGTGCAGAAAGCAGCACCATCAGCTTAATGACTTCAGAACCTGTTACGGTTGCTTTGTTTTCTGATGAAAGCGAAATAACAACTCAGATTTTGTTGAAAAAGTTTGAACTGGCGCCTGTACAATGTGGTGATGTTGTCGGGTGCGTACGTGTTTTGGTCAATGGTAATGCTGTCGATGAAATTCCCATTGTTTCTTATGAATCTTTAGCAGCTGTTACAGTACCGACTAATGAGGAACCAACTTTATTTTTTCGCGTCAAAACCTTCCTCAGTAAAGTTTGGCTGAAGATTCACGATTTTTTTAGAAAGGCAGACAGTTAATAAGCTGTCGGTGAAAGTTATGCCCAAAAACCTTGTAAGATTACAAAAATTTATGGCAGATAACGGTATTGCTTCTCGCAGAAAATGTGAGGAGATGATTGAGCTTGGCTTCGTTAAGGTCAACGGCGTTACTGCAAGCATAGGCGATAAAGTTGACCCTAAAAAGGATAAGGTTACCGTAAAGGGTAAGAAAATTACTGTTCAGGATAACCTCAGATATATTCTTCTGCACAAACCAAGAGGTTATATCACTACAATGCAGGACGAGCAGGGCAGAAAATGTGTCGCTGAGCTTATAAAAGATGTCGGGGTTCGCGTGTATCCTGTCGGCAGGCTGGATCGTGAGTCAGAAGGTATGTTGCTTATGACTAACGATGGCGCTTTTTCCAATGCTATGACTCATCCTACGCGCCATGTTCCTAAAACTTACCGTGTAACAATCCGACCTAAAATAACTGATGAGCAGATTGCAGCTTTCCAGGACGGTATAGAAATTGATGGCAGAATGACGGCTCCTGCAAGCCTTCGAGTTATTGATAAGAGTGAAGGCAGAGTTGTAGTTGAGGTTATAATTTACGAGGGCAGAAACCGACAGATAAGACGAATGTTTGAAGAGCTTGGTATTGAGGTTGCAAGACTTAAGCGAACGGCTGTAGGTTCGATTAAGCTCGGTATGTTGCCTCAGGGTAAGTGGCGTGACCTTGATGAAGAAGAGGTGCGCAAGCTTATGCTTGCTGCTGAGAAAGGCGGACGTCGCGATGATTGAGTTTAAACCCGAAATTAACGACAATATTGTTGTATATCGCTCATATGAAGATGCTCAGCAAACCGGCAGTGTTATGTTGACGCTTGATACACCAACTCGTTGTTCATTGCGTGCGCTTGAGGCTGTCAATGACGAAACAGCTGAGGGACTTATTCGAAGTGCATTAACAGCAGCTGCCAACCGCAACAGTTATGCCTGCGATTATTTGCCTGATGCTTTTATCGGTGTTGCAAAAGCACTCGGTTTTGTTGAAAAGGATAATCTGCTTTATGGTGAAATTCCGTTCTTGTTGGCCGGATGTTGCGGATGTAAATTTAATTAAATGTCATAAAATGTCATTTTGTTGACTCGGGTCTTGTTTTTTTGATAAAGTGATAAAAATGTAGTTGAAAATAATCACATAAATAATGTTTATATATAAGGAGTTTAAAGCGTAATGATTAAAAGCATGACGGGCTTCGGCAGAGCGCAGAAAGAAATTGAAGGTATGAGCATTTCTGTTGAGCTTAAAAGTGTTAACCATAAGGGCTTTGAGTTCAGTTGTAAAACCCCCAGAACTTACGGTTTCCTCGATGATAAGCTCAAGTCGCTGTTTCAGAGTGTTATATTCAGAGGTAAGGTTGAGTGCTATGTGATGATAAGTGCACTTGATACTGATGATTGTATTGTTGAGGTAAATCACTCTCTTGCCGGCGGATACTATAAAGCGCTCAAAGAACTTGCAGAACGATATAATCTTCGCGATGATATTTCGGTTTCATCACTTTCAAGATGCAGTAACGAAATTTTTGTTGTACGTAAGGCTGCAGCAGATGAAGAAGCTGTATGGGAAGCTGTAAAAGGCGTAGCTCTTGAGGCGGCTGAATCCTTTCTTCGTATGCGCGAGGTTGAGGGCGAAAAACTCAAGGCTGATGTCATTTCGCGCAGTAAAACAATAATTTCGGATGTTGAGTTTATTGAAGAGAGATCACCGCAGACAGTTAAGGAATATAATGATAAACTTCTTGAAAGAATAAAGACTCTTATTGGCGATGTCAACGTTGATGAACAGCGTCTGTTGACAGAAGCTGCGATTTTTGCCGATAAGGTTGCTGGTGCGGAAGAGACAGTAAGACTTCGCAGTCATATCGATCAGCTTCATATGTTGCTTGAGAGCAGTGATCCGATCGGCAGAAAGCTCGATTTCCTCGCTCAGGAGATGAATCGAGAGGCTAATACAATCGGCTCTAAAGCACAGGATGTTGATATTACTAAGCGTGTGCTTAACATTAAAGCAGAAGTTGAAAAAATCCGAGAGCAGATACAGAATATTGAATAAACGGAGAATAATAAAATGAAACTGATAAATATCGGCTTTG
>JAFOBC010000154.1 GCA_017382015.1 Clostridia bacterium | reverse complement strand
TTGATAATTAAAAATCAGGCAGACAGTATGCTTAGAAACGCTGTCTGCCTGTGTTGTTTTTTGTGTTAAAATGACGGATGATTTTTGGATAAAAACGGTTGACTTTTTTGAGGGGCAAGGATATAATGAATGATGGTTAGCGGTGACTAACCATCATTTGCACCGCTCAGTTAGCTTGTGCTAACCGAGCGTATCGGAGGTATACAGCGTGAAAACACTCAGAGATGTAAAGGTCGGCGCTACAACAAGAGTAGTAAAGCTGCACGGCGAGGGTCCGGTAAAGCGCCGCATTATGGATATGGGTATAACAAAGGGCGTTGAGGTGTATGTGCGCAAGGTTGCTCCCTTGGGCGATCCGCTTGAGCTTATGGTCAGAGGCTATGAGCTTTCACTGCGCAAATCAGACGCCGAAATGATAGAAGTAGAATAATTATTTACTGCAAACAGTCGCGGCAGGGTCATTGCTGCTGCGTGAAAGAAAGGAACCGTTTTCAATGGATATCAGAATAGCTCTTGCGGGCAATCCGAACTGCGGCAAAACAACACTGTTCAACGTGCTCACGGGTTCCAATCAGTTTGTCGGCAACTGGCCGGGTGTTACGGTTGAGAAGAAGGAAGGCAGGATGAAAAAATACGACGGCGTAACCGTTGTTGACCTGCCCGGAATTTATTCGCTCTCTCCCTATACTCTCGAAGAGGTTGTAGCAAGAAATTATCTTATAGGCGAGCGTCCCGACGTTATACTTAACATCGTCGACGGCACAAGCCTTGAGCGCAACCTTTACCTTACAACACAGCTTATGGAAATAGGTGTCCCCGTTGTTATCGCAATCAATATGATGGATATTGTGCGCAAGAACGGCGACAAGATAGATATAGAAATACTCGAAAAGAAGCTCGGCTGCAGAGTTATTGAGATATCTGCACTCAAGGGGCTTGGTATTGAAGAGGCGGCAGAGGCTGCCGTTGCGGCGGCGCAGAAGAAAAAAGGCGTGCCTACACACAGCTTCTCAGGTGCGGTTGAGCACGCGCTTGCACATATCGAAGAGGCGGCAATACACGATATGCCTGCTGACCGACAGCGCTGGTACGCAATTAAGATTTTTGAGCGTGATGAAAAAGCGCTTGAGCAACTCGGACTTTCACAAGAGGTTATAAGACACATCGAAAACGATATCAAAGCCGCTGAGGCAGAGCTTGATGACGATGCAGAGAGCATCATCGCAAACGAGCGATATATGTACATAACGGGTATCACAACCCAATGCTATAAGAAAAAGAATCTCAGCAGGCAGTCTGTTTCCGACAAGATTGACAAAATCGTAACAAACCGTTTTCTAGCTTTCCCGATTTTTATTTTCATTATGGTTATGGTTTATGTGCTGTCAATCGGTACAATCGGTAAATGGACGGTAGATTTTATGAACGAGGGTCTGTTCGGCTCGTTCAAAAATCTCGACCCCGGATTTTTCGGCTATTCGCTGTTTTCAAACTGGATGAGCGTGCCCGAGCTGCTGGATAAACTGCTCCTCAATGCGGACGGCGTGCCGACAGTTGCTCCCTGGCTTTACAGCCTTATTCAGGATGGTATTGTTGGCGGCGTTGGTGCCGTGCTTGGCTTTGTGCCGCAGATTTTCGTGCTCTTCCTGCTTCTTTCGGTGCTGGAAGATATCGGCTATATGTCGCGTGTTGCTTTTATTATGGACCGTCTTTTCCGCAAGTTCGGTCTTTCCGGCAAGAGTTTTATTCCGATGCTTATCGCATCAGGATGCGGTGTGCCCGGCATTATGGCATCGCGTACGATTGAGCAGGAGCGTGACCGCAGAATTACAGTTATGACAACAGGCTTCATTCCCTGTAGTGCCAAAATGCCCGTTGTCGGTATGATTGCAGCGGCGCTTTTCGGCGGCAGTCCGCTTATAGCTACCTCGGCTTATTTCCTCGGTATTGCCGCGGTTGTAATTTCGGGCATCATTCTCAAAAAGACAAAGATTTTTGCAGGCAGACCCGCTCCCTTTGTAATGGAGCTTCCGTCTTACCACGCCCCGCTTCCTGCCAATATTTTCCGCGCAACATGGGAACGCGGCTGGAGCTTTGTAAAGCGTG
>JAFOBC010000153.1 GCA_017382015.1 Clostridia bacterium | reverse complement strand
CGTCTTTTTCGTTGAAGATTATGTCACCGTCTATACATTGAACGTTTCTTGTTTCGCCCGTTTCGGGGTCAAGCTCATTCCAGCGTCCGTAGAGCACCTGCGGCTCGGTTTCAAAGGTCTTAAAATCCTTAGTGTAGGCATAGTAGTGGCCTGCGCAGTCATTCTCAGCGGTTGAGGTTGCCCAATAGACCATATACATATCCTTTTCGCTGTCCCATATCGCCTGCGGTGCCCAAGCTCTGTTTGTGGTTTCAAAGCCATCGAACTGACGAATATCAATAACGGTTTCATCAACCCAATTAATAAGGTCGTACGAACGCCAGGTAATAAGGCAATGGTTTGAAGTCCAGCCCTCGAGAGCATTCATATCGGTTGCGATGATGAAATAGCAATCCTTGCCGTTTTCGTCAACACCTTTGAGTATATATGGGTCACGCACACAGCCCGTGCCCTTTGTCTGCTCAATAACCTTTTCGTTGTTGTTAAGTGCTTTGAAGTTGTATCCGTCTGTACTGACGGCAAAATGAATTGTCTGCTCGTTTACCTCGTTACCGACAAAGTAACAGAAAAGGTAAGCACCCGACGTGCTGACGGCAGGATAGGCATAATCGTTGAAGATGTAGTTAAAAAGATAGTAAGGCACCATGGCAAAAGCCACGAGAAACCTGACAAAGCTTGTGAAAGTCATAGGCACAGCTCCTTTGAATCGACGAAGGGATTATATCGTCACCTTCATATTGTTGATCTGATTTTAACATAAAAAGCATCGGTAGTAAAGGATTGAGTTTTGAAACGGATTAATATATAATACGGTTATATCAAATGCGTATCGGAGAGCGAAAAAATGAATGAACTGAGCGAACTTTTCAGCAAACTTAACAGCGGCGAAACCCTGACACTTGAATGCGGCAGGATATACCACGTCAGGCAGGACGATTCGTTTGAGCTGGACGGATACTACTGCTCCAACACGGCAAAGCCGCACGAAAATCCCACAGGCAAGCGACAGAGCGCAATGTACCTCAAGGACAAATCCGACATAACAATTGACGGAAACGGTGCAACGGTGCTTGTGCACGGAAAAATGACGCCGTTTGTTTTTGACCGATGCAGTGATATAACGGTAAAGAACCTGACGGTTGATTACGCCTGCCCCACTATGGCGGAATTCACCGTGCTGTCAAACGACAACGGTATATGTGAAATAAAAATCAACAGCGAGTGTCTGTACAGGCTTGAAGGCAACGACCTCATATGGCAAGGCGAACCCGACAAAAACGGAAAGCCTTATTGGGAAGACCACTACTGCAAAGGACGCAGACAGATAAGGCTGCTCGACCCTGCAACGGGACTTTTTCGTGATTTCAGCCGCAATGACCTTGAATTCGTAAAGATTGAAGAAAACGGCGACACGCTGACCGTTGAGCTTAAAAACAAAGAAGTTTATTTCCCTGCAGGTGCCGTGATTCAGTCGCGCAACATAGTACGCGACCAGACGGGCAGTCTGCTTCAGCGCTGTAAAAACCTGACTTTTGACAGTCTGCGTATAAAATTCATGCACGGTTTAGGTATGGTTTCACAGTTCTGCGACGGTGTCAGCTACATAAACTGCGATTTCACACCTGCCAAAGGCAGGACTGCGGCAAGCACAGCGGACTTTTTTCAGTTCTCAGGCTGTAAAGGCAAGCTGCTTGTCAAAAACTGCAAAGCCGGCGGCGCACACGACGATTATATCAACGTGCACGGCACACACCTGCGTATTGTGGATACAGACATTGCCAAAAACGGCTTGACACTAAGGTTTATGCACGATGAGAGTTGGGGATTCCAGGCCTTTGAAGAGGGCGATATTATCGACTTTATCAAGTGGGATACACTCATTACGTATGCTACTGCAAAGGTGTTAAGCTTTACACGAATCAGCGACACCGACATATACATTGAGCTCGATTCTGAGCTGCCCGAGGTGGAAATCGGCAAGGACGTGGTTGAAAACGCAACGTGGACGCCTGACGTTTATGTTCGAAACTGCAATTTCGGACTCACCTGCGGCAGAGGCATACTCTGCACCACACGCGGCGAAGTAATTATCGAAAATAACCGCTTTGAAAACGTGTGGGGCCCTGCCCTGTTGATTGAAGACGACTGCAACTTCTGGTTTGAATCAGGCTACACAAACGAAATCATATTCCGCAACAACATACTTATAAACTGCGACTACGCTCAGATGTACCCAGGTGCACCTGCAATAAGATATTCGCCCAAGGTTATGGACGAAAGCTCCGTACAGCACGTACACGGCAAGCTCACCCTTGAGGGTAACAGCTTTAAAAAGGCTGCTTGCGGCACTCACCTGCTGCATCTTGAATACCTGCGTGAGGTTGAGATGAAAGATAACGAGTTTGATGCACCTTTTGAGATAAACAAAGTATGCGTCGGCAACGTGAACATAACGTAAAAAGAGCTGCTTCACTTTTGCGGTGAAGCAGCCATTTTTATTTAAATCTGTATTCCTGTCTTGTATAGTCGCCCGTATAATACTCACCCGTGAGGAATTTTCTTGCGGTGAATACGATTCTGTCGGCATAAACCTCAAAATAATAACCTACTCCGCAATCCATTATACCGAAATTGTTTTCTTTTCTGTAGCCCGGTACACTTATAGAGTAAACGCCGTTTTCTTCGTTGAGGGTTTCAAAAACCTTGTCGCAGATGCCGCCGTGAAGATGGCCGTTGATAAAGAAAACGTTCTTATATTTTTCAACAATTGCTCTGACTTCATCATTCTGCTCACCAAGGTCACCTGTCTCCCACACCTCGGGAAGACCGTGAGTGAAGGCAAACGGCTGATGGCACATCAGGAAAACAGGCTTGCCGTCCTTAGTACCTCTTGCAAGCTCCTTATCTATAAACTCCATCTGAGCTTTTGATATGTAAGCCTTTTCAAGCACACGCTTTTCGGTGCACATAACAATAAAAGTATAACCCTTTACGTCATAGGAGTAATATGTTTTGCCGTCTGTTTTGATGCCGAGATATTTATCAACCTTATCCATTACGATTTTGCTGTTTTTATTGAAGAAAAACCTTGCATCGTGGTTACCGAGAGTAACGAGTGTATTCGGCACAACGGTCTGCTTATCAAGCGGTCTGAAAAAACGCTCATACTCAATATCCAGACCGTAATCGGCAATATCGCCCGCCATAAGAAAAACGTCAAACTTTTCGGGTGAGTTTGACAAATCTTCAAAGAAATTGCCGAGGTTAGCCTCTGCCGCCTCTCTGTTTGGCAGGTGTGTATCCGCAATCGCTGCCGCTGAAAGCAAAACGTTAGCGCTATCCTCAAACTTTATGGGATTATCCTTTGACACCTTATAAAAAACGTCGTACTTCGGGGACATGGACTTTATCTGCTTTGCATATTTGTCGCAAAAATCTTTAAAAGACATAAAACTACGCTCCGTTCAAGTTACTGCCTATCATTTTAACACATATATTTCTTACTTGCAATATAAGCCGACAAAAAAGCGGCCTGCCAAACAGACCGCTTGAGATTATTAAGATATTAAAGACCGAGAAGTCTCTGGAAAATATTTACAACCTTGAGCGCGATATTACGGAAGATTGAAAAAAGCTCTGTAAAGAAGTTTACGCTGATGTTGCCTGATGATTCGCCCGGTGTGCCGTCATAATCTGAAGAAACAGAGTTCATCCAGTAAATAATACCATTGGGGCTGTCAAGGCTGATAACCTCATCGTTACCGTTTATAGTGGTAAGATTGGGATATGTACTGCCGTCAAGCATATGAAGGTCATATGTTACAACCTTTGCCATATGGTGGTTGTCACTTGCGCTGTTGCCTGCAGGCTCTGTAACTGAATCAAAACTTGAAAGGCGACAATTTTCCGGATGTGCGTTTGTTTCACAAACATTATTCCAAAGCGGAAGCGTAACCAGAGAATAGTTAACAGCAGGATCAAGCTTGCTGGAAATCATCCAGATAGCAACGTCAGAGCACATTTCAACCTGGCTCTTTGTTACGCTGCCTGTTCCTGCAATCGGGAAGATGCCTGCAAAATACTCAGGGAATGCAATTGCCATCTCCCACACCATTTCACCGCCAGCGGAGCTGCCGCTGATGAAAATCTTTGTGGTGTCGATATTGTCACCGTGCTTTGCAATAACGTCGTCAATTACTGCACGGAGTGACTCGATAAGAGTATCGCCCCAGTAGATAAGCTTATCTTCGGGAGCACGGGGCAGAAGCACAAATGCGCCACCGCTTGTAAAACGGCTCTGAAGCTCGGATGATGCCCAGTAAGGCATATCACTGTCGTTAAGCTGATAAGCCGGATAATCGGCATGACCGATACCGTGGAGGAAAATAACGAGAGGATACTTTGTATCATCGTTCTCGCCTACGGGAGAATAGTAGCAATAATCTAGTGCATGACCGCCTGCCTCGGGAGCAACGTCACTTTCAAACTCATCGCGCAGAGCCTGAATACCTGCAGACGTTGGAAGAGCTGCCTTACGTGAGGGTGCAGCCTGAGCCCCTATACACAGCGGTAAAACCGCAAAACACAACACCATTAAGACCGCAATAAATTTCTTCAATATTATCACCTCAAAACTAATTACGTATATATTACCAAA
Source organism: Clostridia bacterium (assembly GCA_017382015.1). Classification (GTDB taxonomy): domain Bacteria; phylum Bacillota; class Clostridia; order Oscillospirales; family Acutalibacteraceae; genus UBA8612. The sequence continues at coordinate 303 of JAFOBC010000153.1, read as the reverse complement.
CTATTCTATGTGTTGTCAATCAAAAAAAACACAATATATTGCCTAAAAGTAACAAATATGTTACTATAGATGTATCAACCTCAGGAGGTAAAATTTATGAACAAGCTATTTGCAACAAGACAGATTGTAGCACTCAAAAATTTTGGTCAGATACCCGCCGCCATGCTCAAGGCAATTTTTAAATTTGATTTCAAACGAGTAATTGCGCTTATCATCGCTGCATTTCAGCTGCTCGGTATGTTTTTACTTGACACACCTGTAACACCGTATAAGAGCCAGCTTGATATGAGCAAATTTACGGAT
>JAFOBC010000152.1 GCA_017382015.1 Clostridia bacterium | reverse complement strand
TTATAGAGAGTAATCCTCATAACCTTATTGAAGGTATGCTCATCGGCGCGTATGCAATAGGTGCTAAAGAAGCAATTGTATACGTTCGTGCCGAATATCCGCTTGCAATTGTCAGGCTCGAAAGAGCAATTGAGCAGGCTAAGGAAAAGGACATATTAGGCGAAAATATTTTTGGGTCGGGCTTTTCCTGCAGTTTCCGTATAAAGGCAGGTGCAGGTGCATTTGTATGCGGTGAAGAAACTGCACTTATTGAGTCGCTTGAAGGCTCCAGAGGTATGCCCAGGCTCAAGCCGCCTTTCCCCGCACAGTCCGGTTATTGGCATAAACCGTCAAATATCAATAACGTAGAAACTTTTGCAAATGGATCTTGGATTATTGAAAACGGCGGCAAAGAATTTTCTGAGCTTGGCACAGAAGACAGCAAGGGCACTAAAGTTTTTGCTATCACGGGTAAAATCAAACGCGGCGGTCTTGTCGAAATACCGATGGGTAAGAAGCTTTCCGACGTTATTTTTGATATCGGCGGCGGTATGAAAACTGACAGAGATTATAAGTGTGTACAGCTTGGCGGTCCCTCAGGCGGTTGTATCCCTGCTGATATGCAAGATACTGTTATCGATTACAGGAAGCTTTCTGCTACGGGTGCTATTATGGGCTCCGGCGGTATGGTTGTTATGGATGAAAGCACCTGTATGGTCGGTATGGCTCGCTTTTTCCTCGACTTTACTGCAAAAGAATCCTGTGGTAAATGCACTCATTGCCGTATAGGTACTAAACGTCTGCTTGAAATCCTTGACAGAATCTGTAAGGGTGAGGGCAGAGAAGGCGATATTGAACTGCTTGAAGATACCTGCAACGAAATTAAAGCAGGTGCACTCTGCGGTCTTGGTCAGACTGCGCCCAATCCGGTTCTGACGACTATTAAGTATTACAGAGATGAGTACGAAGCTCACATCAAGGATAAACGCTGTCCTGCGGGCGAATGTATAGATCTTGTTAAATACACAATAAACCCCGAAAAATGTATCGGTTGTTCACTTTGCAGCAAAAAGTGTCCGGTTGGTGCAATCAGCGGAGAAATTAAAAAGACATTCACGGTTGATAACGAAAAATGTATCAAGTGCGGACAGTGTATGGATTCTTGTCGCTTTGGTGCTGTCGAGAAAAAGTGAGAGGAGGAGAAGTCATGAGTGATATGTTCAAAATTAAAATTGACGGAGTAGAAATTCAGGCTGCTCCCGGTATAACTATTCTCGAAGCGGCTGAGTCTGCAGGTATTGAGATACCTACACTTTGTCACGATAAGCGCATTGAAGAATACGGCGCTTGCGGTATCTGCGTGGTTGAAGCTGCGGGTATTCCTAAGCTTCTTCGTGCGTGCTCAACTAAAATAAGTGACGGTATGGATATAAATACAAAGTCCGAAAGAGTTGTTAAGTCGCGCAAATTTGCCCTTGATATGCTTCTTTCAAATCATACAGGTGATTGTAAAGCTCCTTGTTCACTTGCTTGTCCTGCAGGTACTGATTGTCAGGGATATGTTGGTCTGATTGCTAACGGTGAGTATGAGGAAGCTCTTAAACTTATCAAAAAGCGTATTCCGCTTCCGGCTGCAATTGGCAGAGTCTGTCCGCATCCTTGCCAGACCGCCTGCCGCAGAGGTCTTGTTGAAGACCCGATTCAGATTGCTTACCTCAAGAGTTTTGCTGCTGATATAGATCTCAACAGCGAAAATGCTTATGCGCCTGAACTTGCTGAGCCTAATGGCAAAACGGTAAGTGTTATAGGCGGTGGCCCCGGTGGACTTACGGCTGCTTATTTCCTTCGTATTAAGGGCTACAATGTTAAAATATACGATAAGATGCCGAAAATGGGCGGCATGCTTCGCTACGGAATTCCTCAGTACAGACTTCCAAAAGAGCTTCTTGATAAAGAAATCAAGCTTATTGAAGCGCTTGGTGTAGAGATGATTAATAACAAAACACTCGGTGTGGATTTTACAATCGAGAGTCTCAAGGCGGAAAGTGATGCGGTTGTTGTCGCTGTAGGCGCATGGAAGAGCAGTCCGATGCGTGTAGCAGGTGAGACGCTTGACGGAGTTTACGGCGGCATTGATTTCCTTCGCAGTGTAATCGAGGGTAACCCCTTGGATATTGGTAGAAAGGTTGCAGTATGCGGTGGCGGTAATACCGCTATGGATGCTTGCCGTACTGCGGTGCGTTTGGGCGCGGAAGAGGTTTACGTTATCTACCGCAGAACACGCGATGAAATGCCTGCTGAAGAACTTGAAATAAAAGAGGCTGAAGAAGAAGGCGTAATCTATAAATTCCTTACGAACCCGGCTGAAATTGTCGGCGCTGACGGTAGGGTTAGCTCAATTAAGCTTCAGGTTATGGAGCTTGGTGAGCCTGATGCCAGCGGCAGACGCTCGCCTGTACCTGTTGAAGGCAAGTTTGAAACGCTTTGTGTTGACAGCGTCATTATGGCTATCGGTCAGCAGACGGATATAAACGGTCTTGACGGACTTGAATTGACAAGAAAGAACACAATCGTAGCTGACGAATCAACCTTTATGACCAACATGGAAGGCGTTTTTGCTGTTGGTGATGCAACTAATAAGGGCGCATCAATTGCTGTTGCGGCTATTGGTGAAGCTCAAAAGGCAGCTGATGTTATTGACAGCTACATTAATGGGTTTACAGTAGGGTATCGTAAGCCTTTTGTTGTCGAGAAGCAGGTAACAGCTGCAGATTTGGCGGACAGAGAAAAGATTTCTGCTCCTGAAATGCCAGTTGTTGAAGCAGCACAGCGTAAGAATAGCTTTACTGAAGTTGCGCTCGGCTTTACCGAAGAAATGGCTAAGGCAGATGCTTCACGTTGCCTAGAATGCGGCTGTCTGGATTATTTCAAATGTAAGCTTCTTAAGTATTCCAGAATGTACGATGTTGAGCCTGCTGTTTATTCAGGTGAAAAAACTGTTGCAGGCAAGGATTCAACTCATCCGTTCATTATTCACGATAATGATAAATGTATACTTTGCGGTCAGTGTGTAAGAGTTTGCGATGAGGTTATGGGTGTTACAGCGCTCGGTTTGGTGAATCGTGGCTTTGTAACGGTGGTTTCGCCTGAGTTTGGCAATACGCTTGATTCTTCACGCTGTATTTCATGCGGTCAGTGTGTTGCACTTTGTCCGACGGGTGCGCTTGAGCCTAAAGTTCCTTTTAGAAAGAACGTACCGCTTGATACTGATGTTAAGTCAGCTGTATGCGACGGTTGCTCTAAACGCTGCGGAATGAATGTTCATATTTGCGGTAATACAGTTGTACGCTGTGAGCCGGCTGATGGCGGAATACTTTGCAAAACAGGTGCTTTTGGCTTTGCAAAGCTTAATAATCCTGACAGAGTAAAAGCTTGTTCTGTTGATGGCGTAACCGTCACTCGCGAAGAGGCACTTAAGGCAGCAGCTGAGCGAATAGGCAATGCAGTAGTGCTTGTGAATTCATCAATGGATGATGAATCTCTCAATGAGGCTGTTGTTTTTGCTGAGGCAAATGGTGCTGAGATAATGTACTTTGATGCGACTGATTATACTGAGGCTGAAATCAAAGTGTTCGGTGAGGAGAGAAAACTCGGCTCTAATACAGAAGGTATCAAAAAGCTTGGCATTTCAGAGTATAGCGGTGAAAGCTGTGATGCTGTTGTGTTTGGCGGTAAGGTGCCTGAAATTAATGGTAAAATAATTGCGGCGGAAGTATTTGAAGCTGTAGATGCTCCGATAATCATTGCGGCAAAATCTAATATCGAATAATCAGTATATAAAAATAAAAGCGATGGTTTTGATACCATCGCTTTTACTGTTTACAGGAGATTTTTGAATTCACTAATCGCTTTTGCGTTTGAGAAAACTACGTCACTGCCGTGTGAGAGACAAGGAGTTTGACCGTCATATGTTTCTGCAACTCCTCCTGCTTCGCGCAGTATTATTGTGCCGGCTGCATAGTCCCAGGGCTGAAGCTCTTTTTCAAAGAAAACCTCACATCTGCCGCAAGCAACCATACATATATCGTAAGCTGCCGAACCGCTTCGACGTATATCTCTGGAGTAATCAAATACTCTTCTGAGAAGTGCAAAAGTTTCATCAGTGTTTTCAGGGTGATAAGGGGAGGTGCCGAAAAGTGCAAGCCCGTCTGCAAGTGTGCGGTCGCTGACTTTAATTTGTTTGCCGTTGAGGTAAGCGCCTTTGCCTTTTTCGGCGCTGAAAATTTCATCTGAATAAGGGTTATAAATAATACCGAGAATCGGTTGGTCGCCTTCGCAGAGGGCAACGGAAATACAACTGCAATGATAATCTTGCATAAAGTTTGTCGTTCCGTCAATCGGATCTACAACAAACCTGAGCGCGGTGCTTTCTTTGTCAAAATCGCCTTCCTCGCCGACAAATTCGGCTTCGGGGATAATTTTGCTCAGTTCATCATAAAGGTATTTTTGCACAGCAACATCGTATTTTGTTACGAAGTTTTTCTTGCCTTCTTTTGCTGTTATGCTGTCCTCTCTGCCTGATGCCGTAAGTATGATTTTTCCGGCCTCTTGTACCGATTTAATCAGTTGTTCGATTTTAATGTCCATTTCAAATCATCCTTTGATTTTTTTTGCCGTATTTTATTTTGTTGTTAAGAAATCCGAATAAGAGCATAAGCAAGACAAT
>JAFOBC010000151.1 GCA_017382015.1 Clostridia bacterium | reverse complement strand
TTTTTCATTCGCTTCGTGCGTTAAGTAAAAGGCAGAGATGTACTGCTACAGTTGCGGTGAGGGTATGGCTAAAAGCGACTCTTTCTGCGCTTCCTGCGGTGCGCCTGCAAAAGAAACTGAAAGCACTTCAGCTACTGAACCTGAAACCACAACTGCGGAAACTACAACAGAACCTTTGACAACCGAAACAACAGCTTCAACAACAAAGGCGCCCACAACAAAGAAACAGACAACGAAACCTGCTGCGACAAAACCCGCCACAACAAAACCGACTACAACCAAGGTGCCGACGGTTTCCGATCCGGTTATTCCTGACCCCGGTTTATATTTCGGCCTTGCACGATATGAAGATGAGCTCTTCCGTTACGGGACAGAGTATGATTACCATCACGATATAACTTATAAAACCGATTTAAGCTATCCTCAGGCATTGCAGGAGTATATATCATTAATTTCAGATGATAAGTATCAATTTGAACTGATCACTAAATACGAATTCGCATCATCTACTGACCATTATTTATTCAGATACACCGGTGAAAAAGATATACCGCATGTTAGTCACTACAATTATAAACATTGGACTTGTGATTCCAGCTGCGATCTTGTAGTCAGTATTTCTTATTTTGCTAAGGATAATACAGCATATCTGGCGTTACTGTACAGCCCCGATGCACCCTTTAAATTAGTTGATCCCGGCAAGCGCACATCATTTACTCTCAGGGATCTGTCATACCTGTCATAATCGTTCAGATTTCAGCGAGTTAATACCGGGCATAAGGCTTAAAAACCAAAACGAAAATCACCGATATGTATCTGGCGTTATCGGTGATTTTTTTATACTATAGTAAAGCAAATCCCGGATGCCATTCTAACACATAGCTGTTTGAGATAAAATGACGATATAGAATTTTATGTTGACAAAACTAAAGGTAAGAGCTAAGATTAAATCAACAGTAATTCATCTGCTGTACAACTAGCACAAATATCTGCGTTGGAGGTAATTATGATACATAAACTGTCTGAATCAAAGGCGAAGAAAAAGCTTTTGCAAAGTGACGATTTGCTTTTTGGCAGAAGCACGCTCAGCCCCGAGCTTCAAAAGGTATATGATAAGATTTATAAAGCAGTGTCCAAAATGGATAGGGAGATTGCTTTTGATTTGCGAAAGCTTGACAATGTAACCATGACGGATTTGAAAAAGACAATTGTTGAAATTTTCTATCCTATGCTTCAGCTTGACCACCCCGAAATTTTTTGGCTTGACGGTTCAAAAATATTATCCAAAGAACGTGACTCCAAAATAGTCGTAATTCCGACTTATTGTATGAGCAAAACGGAAAGAGATTGCCTTCTCGATTCTGTTAATAAAAAAATAGACAAAATCGTTGAGCTTTATAAAGATAAATCGGATTATGATTTTGCTGTTGGCGTAATGGAATGGTTAACAAGCAATGTCGATTATAACGACGATTTGGCGGATGATGATGCAGACAAATCAAAATACTTCAAAGAAAATACAGTTTACGGTGCATTAATAAAGAACTCTACTATCTGTTTCGGCTATGCTTGCGCATACAGTCTTATCCTCACAAAGAAAGGCATTCCCTGCCGAGTTGTGCTGGGTGGTCGCAAACACCAAGGCGATGCAGGCCATGCGTGGAACATTGCTATGATCGATGGAGAATGGTGCCATATTGACTGCACATTCTGCGACTATGACGGTAAATATGAAAAAGAGTTCAAGGTTGAAACAAACTATGCTTATTTTGGTTTGACTGATGAACAGTTTACATATTTCTACAATAAAGAGCTTCTTTTCGCTCAAAAGCTTCCTCGATGCAATTCCAAGAAAAACAACTATTTTATAAGAAAAGGCTTAAGCTTCGGCAACTATGAATTCGCTAATGCAGTCGATAAGATATATGAAACTTTCATAGCATCCGGCACAGGAAAAAAGATGTTTCAGGTGTTGCTCGATTTGCCGGACTACAAACAGGCTGTTCTTTTAGCTCGTATGGCTCTCGGAACACCCGTCGCATTGTATCAGACGAGGCTGGATGTTTTGTGTGACTCGTTCTGCAGACAGACTGAGTCTGTTTTTGTTCCGAAGATCACTATTACAAAAATTATAATGGAAACAAATTTCCCTGTGTTGACATTTACTCTGGATGTCACTAAGGTTGTCAATCCGTATCGCAAAAATCCCGCTTCAGCATCCGAAACTCAAAAGTCCTCCACCGGTACTGCATCTGCTAAAGCGACAGATGCACCTGCTAAATCACCGGCTTCTGCAACTTCTCGCCAGAAGCCCGAAGGGTTGGATGAGGCTCTTAAGTATGTTCTGCCCTCAGAAACATTTATTCCGCCGGAAGATCTCGAGAGAAGCAAAAGAGATGAAGCGGCAGATCCTTTGGATAAAATTGTAGCCCTTATTGAAGTTCCCACAAAATACACATTCAGCATTCCTTTTGACAGTTTTACCGTCGGTGCCGGCAGCAAGTGCGACCTTTGCGTTTACACCACAGGTGTTGAAGAGTGCTTCGTTGTTTACTGCGATAATGGTGTTTGGAAAATCGAGAATAAATCCGGCCGTTCCGGTCATGTTTTTTTTGATGGCAAAGAATTGATAGGAAGCAAAATGTTGAGAGAAAACGCTTTTATCAGGGTTGACGGCAGTAAAAGCTACAGATTCACTCTTGACCTTGAAACCTGGTATAAGGAAAAAGGAATTAAAGGTGACGGCGGTTACAGAAAACAGTTTGTTCCTCAGGAAGAACCCGTCAAGAGTTATCTTTACGAACTGCCGGAGCAGAAAGAGTATATCATTGAGCCTGCCGGTGAAATCTCTGTTGAATCGAATGACAGTGATGACAGGGAGTTTGTTTCTTCGCTCAACCGTATGATAAAAATTGAACTCGATGGACTTTCATGTGCCTGGACAATTGAAAACATCAGCGACAATAAAAACTATGTACGTGTTAACGGAGAAATCGTTGAGCGCAGGATATATCTTAAAGAATACGATATGCTCCAATTTGCAGATAAAGAAAACGTATTCCGTTTCATCGTCAATCGAAAAGACTACAAGAGAAAACTCGGCCAATAAAAACTTTTAAGATATCGTTAAACGAATAAAGAGGTGAAGTGACATAAGTTGCTTTACCTCTTTGTGTTTAATTTCCAAAATATAAATATCAGATATTCAAAAATAATTTTTTGGTTATACAGGATTTATCCCAAAAGGTAAAGTTTGACATATTACACGAAAATATGATAAAATCTGTAAAAATAAACCAGGGGGTTAAAAAATGAAAAAAACCATAGCATTTCTTCTGTCCGTAATTATTGCTTTTTCATTCGCTTCGTGCGGTAAGGAAAAGGCAGAGATGTACTGCTACAGTTGCGGTGAGGGTATGGCTAAAAGCGACTCTTTCTGCGCTTCCTGCGGTACGCCTGCAAAAGAAACTGACAGCACTTCAGCTACTGAACCTGAAACCACAACTGCAGAAACTACAACAGAGGAAACCACAACACAGGTAACTACTGCAGCACCCACAACACAGCTTACTACAAAAAAGACAACAACTACCGTGCCCAAAACTGCGGCACCTACTACTCAGAAGCAAACCAAGCCTGCGACAACAAAGAGTGAAACAACAGATCCGTTGAGTAAATATCCCTTTGATGTATATATGGCTGCTGCTGCAGGCTTACAAGGCGTTTGTGATTATGTAGTTTCGCCTTCGTCGGTTGTACTGGAAAAAGTGGCATACTCTAAGGATATGGCTGCAGATAATTATTTTGATATGGATATAGAACTCTACTGCACATATGTAAATAAGTTAGGTGGCTATACGGGTATTACTTGTCATGTTTCGCTTTCAGAGGGTGTTGTGAATATGGGCCAGAATAGTATGTACAGTATAGGGAATAACTATTATGCGAATTGCCACATATTAGATGATGACGACCCCTCCGGTCTTTTCCGCTTCTATATAAAGCTTGATGTTGATAAAGTAGTTGCAACACATAAAGCAAATTGGTAAAGCTTGATTTATTACATAAGCCGACATATGTGATTTTTTCTGAAATATACGGAATCACTATCAGTCAAAACGAGGTAAAGTAACCGAGGTTACTTTACCTCTTTGTGTTTTGCAAAAGTTTAAAGGCTCATACGTTACATATAAAGACAGGCATACTTGAAAAAGTGTTTGGTCTGTCTTATAATTAAACGGAATTAATGAGCGAAAGGGATGGTGAAGAACGATGATAGGTGTATCGGTGCCGTACAGTATGCTGGCGGACAGTGAGCAAAGAGATGAGTGCAAAAGCTTGCTTTCAAAGCTATGGGAAAGGGGAGTGCGCAGTATTGAGCTGCGTGCCGTTGCGCCAAAAGGCGACGCTGATGAGGTGCTGAATATAGCTGAATTTGTGTGGAGTTTCGGCTTTAATATCACTGTTCACGCAAATGCTCGCACAGCAGAGGATATTGTGGCAGAGGTACTGCAGCCGCTTTCAGGTGTGCTTGCAAACCTGCGCCAGAAGGAGCTTATCGTCACTATTCATCCTATTGTCGGCAGTAATACGGATATGTTGCTCACGCTGTCGGATTATATTAACGAGCACGGCTGTCCCGTTCGCATTGCGCTGGAAAACGAAAGGCTTCTGCCCGATAAAACCGAGGGTGATTCACTCGCACTTGTTCTTGAAGCCGTAACCGAAGTCAATCGCGATAACGTGGGTATCTGTTTTGATATGGGGCATTTTGCGTGGTGCAGTAAGCATTATGCAGGCAACCCTTTGCTTCTTCCTCCCGGGGAATTTATGTCGCGTGTTATTCACACTCATATACACCGTTGCGAGGGTAATATCACACATTTCCCGCTGGATACCTGGGTCGAGCCGACGTCTTTATATATTGATGTTCTAAGCTACGGATATTTCGGTGTTTATAATATTGAGATTTCGCCGTATGTGTATGCCGATTTGTGCTCGGGTGAGGACGGCTTTCTGATGTCTGCCGATACGTTGCGTGAGAATTTTCCTCTGCACGCTTCAATATATGAGAATCTGAAACTTAATTATGATGAGAGCTTTAGTCGGGCTGTTGAAATCCTTGATAAAAACGATGGGTGTTATGCGGCGCTTTTAGCTCCCTCATCTTATCTTTTTAATACAAACGGTTTTCGTTGGGCGATGGATATATCTTTTATGAATATCCGCTTTCTTGCAGAGAGTCCGTCGCAGGTTGATAAGCATCTTGGTAACCTTGACCTTGTGCTGATTACTCACGGACATTCCGACCATATGGAAGAGAGCACGATACGCGCCCTTGCCGATTCGCCGATAACCTGGGTTGTGCCCGATTTTCTTGCTGAGGATATGGTGCGCTTCGGTGTTGTGCGTGAGCGTATACTTGCCGTAAGAGCGGGAGAAAGCCTGACGGTAGGGCCGCTTTCGGTTCAGGTGCTTGGCGGCAGACACTATCGCCCCGATACGGGAGAAGGCTGCGACGCTGTCGGCTACGCTGTAACGGTGGATAATGAGCTTTCTCTTGCGTTTCCGGGTGACGTGCGTGATTACAATATGCAGGGGGTAAACAAGTTTGATGCAGATTACTGCTTTGCGCACGTCTGGCTTTCGGATTGTGCGTTTGATGAAGA
>JAFOBC010000150.1 GCA_017382015.1 Clostridia bacterium | reverse complement strand
ATGCTTCGCCAAGTTCTTTTTCAGTATTCAATTTAATCACCTCATAATTTCATTGTGAAACTCAATAAATCTTTTGTCAATATACATTGGTTATTGATGTTACTTAACATTTTAACATAAAGGTAAACCAAATACAATATTTACATACAAAAATTATCCCTCTGCCGATTTCTCAGCAGAGGGATTAAATTGCTTTATAAATCTAATTACTTAGATCCCTTAATTGCAGCCTGAGGAGCAACAAGTCTAGCGATAAAAACCGTCTTAAAACTTTCCTTAACAGTACGTCTTATACTCCAAGCGGTTTTTCTTATATCTTCGTGTAAATTACGCAGCTGCAGGTGCAGGGGTTGCCGCAATGCGGACATTGAAACTTTTCTTTGATGCTGGCATCATACCAGTAGTTCGGAATTTCTTCTTCTTTGCGGAAGCCTGCGTTTTCCAACACAGAGCCGATATTGATGACACCGTAATGTTTCCAGGCTGTGCTGATGAAATGTGTAATGCCGTTATCCTTCATATTCTCAAGGCTCTTATCCACCAGTACGGTAGCTATACCGAGCCCTGTGAAGCCCTCTTTAGTGGCCACGGTAGCAAGATAGCCTATTTTCTCCTCAAAGACCATATTGCGGAAGGTGTATCCTTTTCCCAGCTTCAGCGCTTCCTCATGCGAGATATGCTTGAAAAGGCTGAAACCGACTACGGTGTTTGTGGAAGTCTGTACTGCTATCAGTAATTCGTCGGAGGTGGATTTGTCCATTGCCTTTTGCAGGCGTTCTTTGGTGAGATATCCTTTGCCCAGCTGACTGTCGGCAATTTTAATTACCGCCGCAAAATCAGCTACAGTGGCCTTGCGGATGGTAAAGTTTTTGTATTTGCGTTTGAAGATGTATTTTCCTGATGTCAGGGTGTTGTTTTCGTTATCGTAACCTGACCAGAATCCTTCCATGGTGTTGGCATCCACTATGGTTAGGAAGAATGTGCCTATGCCGTCGTCAATGCTGGATTCTGCAAAATAGGTGCCTGCCAGACGGCGCTTGCCGTACAGATGTGCGCGGATACGCCAGGACTGTTTGGCTCCGAACCAGGTTCTGCCTGTAATACGACCGAAAAAATTGCGGAGCACTACCGGTGCACGGCGCATAACTACGTGGCCGTTTTCTATATCCTCATAGTAGGATACGTACTCGTCTGCAATCTTAAAGGTTTTGCGGTTGTGGGTGGAGTAGATGGGACGCTCCTTGTTGTGCTCACGGCGGTGTTGGAGCATATTGCACACGATATCCAGGCGGGCGAAAAGCGTGGCGTCATCAAAGTCTATTGCCTGAATCATCGGGAGGACGTTTATTTCCTCAGGCAGATTGTCAGGGTATTCGAACCCCTCCTCCTTAAGTACCACTATGTTCAGGTTGTGTTTAAGGGCGGTGGAAATCTCCTTACGCACCCAATCTTCTTCGTCGCTGCAACGGTCCAGCGCGCCTTTGGATAAAATCAGCACGAAGTTGAGCGAAGCAATCAGATGTGAACGCAGTTGCTCATCGAATCGCCCCGGGCCCATACCCGTGATGTCGTAGAATGGGTTATATCCTTTTAATTTCAAGTAGTCGTGTACCCGGGCGGCGGTGCTGCTTCCGCCTACCCGACGGTAACTGATAAAGGTATCGAACATACCTGTTCCTCCGCGCGATAGTTTTTGTTTTTATTCGTTTTTGTAGTCCTCTATAATTTTGCCGTCCTGAATTCGGATGACGCGCTGTGCTTCCTCTGCGATACCGTTATCGTGTGTTATGAGGATTATGGTGCGTCCCTCTTCGTGAAGCTCGTGCAGGATTCGCATAACCTCTTTGCCCGAAGCTGTGTCAAGGTTACCTGTAGGCTCATCGGCAAGAATTATGGGTGGCTTTGCCGCAACGGCTCTGGCGATTGCAACACGCTGCTGCTGACCGCCCGACATCTGGTTGGGTCGGTGATCCATACGCTTTTCGAGACCAACACGTTTGAGTGCGCTCGTGCTGAGCTCCTTGCGCTGTGCCGCTTTAACGCCTCTGTAAACAAGGGGCAGTTCAACGTTAGCCTGCGCCGTAAGGCTGGGGATAAGGTTGAAGCCCTGGAATATAAATCCGATTTCCTCATTGCGGATTGATGAAAGCTCATCGTCCTTCATCGTTGAAACATCAACGCCGTCGAGCATATATGAGCCGCTTGTGCATACGTCGAGCAGACCGAGCATATTCATAAGCGTTGATTTGCCCGAACCGGACTGACCGACAATTGCGATAAATTCACCGCGGTCAATCGTCAGCGAAACGCCGTCGAGTGCGTGCACTTCGTTCTCGCCCGGGTTATATATTTTGTATACGTCTTTGATTTCTATAAGATGTGACATCAGGTTACTCCTTTTATTTCTTTGGTTAATATTTTAAACTCATATAAAAGTTAAGTCAAGAGAAATAAGTCAGGTTGAAAATATATTAACTCTATGGTACAATAAAAACAAATAAATGTTGAGAAAAGGTGACAAATTTTGAAAAGAAATATTATTTTCAGAGTATTTGCTCTGGTGCTTGCTGCTGTAACTGGCATTTGCGCGTTTACAGGATGTTCAAATGACGGAACGGATTCTACAAGCGGACACACAAAGGTTAAGTTTGAAATGGAAATTGCAGGCGAGGATGCAGGCAGCTTTGTTATAGAGCTGTATCCGGAATATGCACCGATTACCGTTGAAAACTTCATCAAGCTCGTTAAGGCCGAGTATTACGACGGCCTCAAATTCCACCGTATTATTGATGGCTTTATGGCTCAGGGCGGTGAGAACCAGAAGAAACACGCCGATTCAATCAAAGGTGAGTTTGCCTTGAACGGTATCGAAAATCACCTTGAGCATGACAGAGGTATTGTTTCGATGGCTCGTACGCAGGATCCCGATTCTGCAAGCAGCCAGTTCTTTATCTGCTACTCTAAAGAAAAGACTCAGCACCTCGACGGTCAGTATGCCGCATTCGGCAAGGTTATTAAGGGTATGGAGGTTGTCGATTCGTTCCTCGAGGTTGAGCGCACATACGGCAATGACGGTGCAATGTCTGCGCCTGTTGAGGATATTGTTATCAAGTCTGCCTATATACTTGAGTCTGATGACGACAGCGAAACCACGACACAAAACAGCACAACGGAGCCTGACGCAACAACTGTTCAGCAGACAACCGAAGCTCAGCAGGAAATACCTGAAGGACACCCGAAAGTTAAGTTTGAAATGGAAATTGCAGGCAAGGCCGCAGGCAGCTTTATAATGGAGCTTTATCCCGAGCATGCGCCGCTTACCGTTACGAACTTTGTAAAGCTTGTTGAAGATAAGTTTTACGACGGGCTTAAGTTCCACCGCGTTATCGATGGCTTTATGGCTCAGGGCGGCAGAAGCGACGAGAAAACGGCTGATATGATTAAGGGTGAATTTGCCGCAAACGGTGTTGAGAATAATCTTAAGCACGACAGAGGTATAGTTTCAATGGCGCGTACGAAGGTGTATAACTCTGCAAGCAGCCAGTTCTTCATCTGCTACTCAAGGGAGAAGACTCAGCACCTTGACGGACAGTATGCCGCATTCGGTAAGGTTATTGAGGGTATGGATGTTGTTGATTCATTCCTTGAGGTTGAGCTTACCTATGGCAGCGACGGCGCAAAGTCTGCACCCGTTGAGGATATAGTTATCAAGGCGGCTTATATTGTTAAATGAGGTGAAATTTATGGATGAAAAGCTTGAAACCATTCAGGAAGAACAGTCCAAAGCTTTGCCTATGAAGTGGTATAAGTTTGACGTTAATTTTTTATTGATATTTAGCGGCGTTATTAATATTGCCGGCGGTTTGATTGCAGCTTCGTGTATTATGTATTCCGATATGGCAAATTTTGCCGATATCGGATTTATAGAGTATTACTACACGGGTAATAAAGTCTTTGATATTATTTGCGGTGTTTTGTTGCTTATTCTCGGTGCCGCAGAACTTATTGTGCGCTCGCGTATGAAAAAATTCACAGCTGATGCTCTCAAGAAGTATTATGTGCTGATTATTGCCAGACAGGTGTTTACATATGCTTACGGCATCGTGTTTGCCTTTGTCACAAATACTGAACTGAATATTATCAGCACTGTAGTGGTTAGCTTTGCGGTTTCGCTTGTATGTGTTATGCTTGAGGTTTATTACTTCAATAAACGTAAAGCTATGTTCGTTAATTGATTTGTCGTTAATTTGACATCAGAAATCAGATGCTAAAAATAAGGGCTGTGAGCGTTATGCTCACAGCCTTTATTTTTTTATTTCACGTATTTTTCGATTGCTTTGCGGTAGTTTTCAATCTGCAAATCACTCGGTGTACAGGGGCGGGAGTTGCAGGGGATGTTGGGAGATGTACCGTCGGAGAGAGGAATCGGCCGGTCGTGGTCGTTTTCAAATTTAATTCTATCCTCTTCTTTGCGGAAATCCGGCACATCATAAGGTTGGTTGCCGTTTAGAATACTGCGGTGCGCAAGTATTGCAACCGATGCCATTGTTGTTGCAAAGTATACGTCAAACGGCGGCTTTTTGCCTGTGCGGATACAATCGAGGAATTCGCGCGCCACAAAGAAGTCTCCTCCGCCGTGACCTGCGTTTTTGGCAAGTTCGGCATCTTCAGGACTTTGTTCGGGGTCATAGCAGTTTGTTTCCTGCATACCCTCGGGTATCTGCCAGCCGTTATAGCGAAGCATTATTTTTTCACCCATACCGCGTATGTTTTCAATCTGACCGTTTACACCGCAGATACGGTAAGAGTTGCTGTGCGCACCGAATGCAGAACAGCCT
>JAFOBC010000149.1 GCA_017382015.1 Clostridia bacterium | reverse complement strand
TTTACACAACAGCTCATATGTTTTTCAATATTTAGTTGATGAGGAGTCCGCTATAACAAAATAGTGAGGTGTAAAATCTGCGACTTTACACCTCACCGTATTGTTTTGATCAAAAAACAGCCTTATCTATGGGCATTGTGGCATATGCGTTGAGTTCTGCGCCCGCTTTTTTGCCCGAAATATACTCGTAATAGCCTTGCGCTCCGACCATAGCGGCGTTGTCTCCGCAGAGGAAAAGTTCGGGATAATAAAGCTCAAGTCCGTTTTTGTTGCAGATATCTTCCATTTCTTTTCTGAGCACCGAATTTGCCGATACACCGCCTGCAAGCACAATTTTTTTCTGTCCTGTAATCTCTGCCGCCTTAAGTGTGTTTTCCGTAAGGCATCTTACAACTGCCGAAATATATGAAGCACCAAAATCAGCGATATTGATTTCTTCATCCTTTTGCTTTGCGTTATGTATTGCGTTTACCGCCGCGGTTTTAAGTCCCGAAAAGCTGAAGCTCAGTTCGCTTCCCTGCACCTTGGGTTTGGGGAATGAATACGCCTTGGGGTTGCCGTCTTTGGCTGCACGGTCAAGGTTGAGTCCGCCGGGGTAGGGCAGGCCGAGAGCTCTTGCCGCTTTGTCCATACATTCGCCTGCGGCATCATCCATTGTCTGGCCTATTATTTCAAAATCGGTGTAGCTTTTAACGTTAACAATGTGGCTGTGACCTCCTGAAACAACAAGCGAAAGGAAAGGCGGTTCAAGCTTTTCGTGGCTGATATAGTTAGCGGCAATGTGTGAGCGCAGGTGATGCACGGGTACAAGCGGCTTACCACTTGAGAGGGCGAGTCCTTTTGCAAAGTTAACTCCTACAAGTAAAGCGCCTATCAAACCCGGTGCATACGTTACAGCTATGGCTTCAATGTCATCCATTGTGCATTCGGCCTTTTCAAGTGCCTGTGCCACAACTCCGCTTATTGCTTCAACGTGCATTCTCGAGGCGATTTCGGGTACGACACCACCGTAGACGATGTGCGCGTCAACCTGAGAAGCGATAATATTTGAAAGAATTCTTCTGCCGTCCTCGACAACTGCTGCCGCAGTTTCGTCGCAGGAGGATTCAATTGCAAGTATTTTCATCGTGACTTATCCTTTATCAAAAAATTTGGTCATCAAAAATGCATCTTCTGTCGGCTTTTCATAGAAGTTCTTGCGTTTTCCCACTTTTTTATATCCGCATTTCTCATACAGTGAAATTGCCGCCGTATTGCTGACTCTGACTTCAAGCGTGATGCTTTTGCATTCACGTGCTGTTGCGCCGTTTTCGGCTGATTTGAGTAGCTTTTCGCCGATTCCGAAACGTCTGTATTTTAGGTCAACCGCAATGTTGGTTACGTCAGCTTCACCGCATATCTCATTCACGCCGATATAGCCTGTAACTTCATCTCCTAGTAGCGATGTGAGAAAATAAGCGTTGGCGTATTCAAGCTCATCTTCAAAAGCTTTTTCAGACCACGGCATGGAGAAGCATTCTCTTTCAATTCGTGCAATTTCTGATATATGCTCCTTTGCCATTGCCGTAATTACGGTATTGCTTCGGATTATATCCCGGAGCAATGCAGGCAACGCAGCGTTAATCTGCTCTGCACAAAGATCATATATCTCCTGTGTGCCGCCGTACGGGTCTGCAACACCGTTATCTATAGCAAAAAGTCTGTTTTCATCAAGGTAAGGTGCCAATGCCTGTGCGTGAGCCGCTGTCATACAGACAAATACCGAGTCTTTGAGCAGATATTCACTTATCCTGCGTGAACGGTGTGCAGAAATATCGACACCGTATTTTCTGGCGGAAATAACGGATTTTTCGCTCACCTCGTCACCGGGGTATGCGGCAAGTCCTGCGCTTGTAACGCTGATTGAGTTAATGCCTCTATCGGCAAGGAGCTTTTTCATCAGCCCTTCCGCAAGCGGACTTCTGCAGGTGTTTCCTGTGCAAACAAAAACAATATTCATCATATCTTATTTCAGCTCTTCGTCATAAACAGCTCTTTCGCCGCCCGTAAATTTGGGCCTTGTGCGTGCAGCTATGATGAGCGCATTGCCTATGTGCTTTGTGCTCAGCCTCATCGGTACTGCAACGTTTTTAAGGTGCATGCCGATAAGCACGCCGCCGATGTCGAGGCCTGCGTGTGCTTTGAGGTCTTCGACTGCAACGGGGCTTTCAAGTGCCGCATAAAGGGCGGTTGCAAATGAGCCGCCTGCCTTGGGCTGAGGCACTGCATTGACCTGCTCAAGGTTGTATTTTTCCATTGCGGCTTCTTCGATAATGATTGCACGGTTTATATGCTCACAGCATTGAGCGGCAAGATAGATTCCGTGCTCGCGTGCGACAGGCAGAATGCCGTCAAGCACAGCCTTGCCAACTTCGGGGCCTGAGTGTGAGCCGAGGTCATAGCCCTGAATTTCACTTGTGGAGCAGCCTACGACCATAACCTGGCCTGCCTTTATTCCGGAGCGTTCGATAAGCTCAAGTGCTGCATCGTGTGCCTGCTTTGTAATTTCTTTAAGTTCCATTTTTTATCTCATCTTTCGGGGTTGAATTTTTTTATCCTTTAGCGTCGTACCAGGTTTTGCCGCTGTTTACATCAGCGAGCATACTTACCTTCATACTTACTGCGTTTTCCATTTCTTCCTTAAGCAGAGCCGAAACCCTGTCTTTTTCTGCCTCGGGTGCTTCAATAATCAGCTCATCGTGTACCTGCATTATGAGCTTTGCTCTGAGTTTTTCTGCCTTGAGTCTGCCGTATACGCGCACCATTGCAATTTTGATTATGTCTGCCGCTGTGCCCTGAATCGGCATATTGCGTGCAACACGCTCACCGAAGGCTCTGAGCATACCGTTGCCTGCTGTCAGTTCCGGCAGGTATCTGCGTCGGTTGAACAGCGTTTTTACGTAGCCTGTTTCCTTGGCCTGCTCAACAATTTTCTCCATATAGCTGTTGACGCCTGCATAGTGCCTGAGGTAACCTTTGATATAAGCATCAGCTTCGGCGCGCGTTACGCCTATATTCTGTGCAAGTGAGAATGCACCTATGCCGTAGACAATGCCGAAGTTTACGGCTTTTGCGCGGCTTCTCATAAGCGGAGTAACCATCTGAAGCGGCATATTGAATACCTGCGATGCCGTGATGGCGTGAATATCGTCTCCGCTGTTGAAGCCCGCAATCATTTCGCTGTCATCAGCAATGTGTGCGAGCACTCTGAGCTCAATCTGTGAGTAGTCGGCATCTACAAGCACACAGCCGTCTTTAGCCTTGAAAAACTTTCTCATTTTTCTGCCGAGTTCGCTTCTTACGGGGATATTCTGCAGGTTGGGCTCGGCGGAAGAAATTCGACCTGTTCTTGTTTCGGTCTGATTAAGGGTTGAGTGTATTCTGCCGTCTGCTCCGATTGACTTTATAAGTCCTTCGCAGTAGGTGGATTTGAGCTTTGCCCATGTGCGGTACTGTAGTATTTTTGCAACGATGGGGTAATCGGGGGCGAGTTTTTCGAGTATGTCAGCATTGGTTGACCAGCCGCTCTTTGTCTTTTTACCTTTGGGCAGAGCCAGCTTTTCGAAAAGCGCTTCGCCGAGCTGTTTGGGAGAGTTGAGGTTGAATTCGTATCCTGCTTTCTCGTATATATCAAGGGTTATTTTATTGATGTCTTCTTCAAGGGCCTTGCCGAATTCCGTTATGCCGTTTCGGTCAACTTCAAAACCCGTCAGCTCCATATC
>JAFOBC010000148.1 GCA_017382015.1 Clostridia bacterium | reverse complement strand
GATTTCCTCTTCGTTTCCGAGCTTTATTTTTCTCAGATTTTCCGAAAGATTTTTTGCAAGATTTTCATCGAAAAGCTGCTCGAGTTTTTCGGCAACACTTGTCGCATTCATTTCGGCGAGCAGTGCGGTTTCACCGTCGGCGAGCTGATCGTAAACGGTTGAAAACTTTGTGGCAACAATCGGCCTTGCAAGTATCTTCGCCTCGTCTATTGCAATCGATTTCCCCTCAAAATACGAGGTTTGTGCGTATATATCGCACTTTGCAAGATATGGATACGGGTTTGCTCTTTCGCCGAGAAAAACAAATTTTTCTTCGAGATTTTTTTCTGCAATCTTTTTCTCAAGCTCTTCGCGAAGCTCACCTTTGCCGATTGCAAACCATTTAAAACCGCAACCTTTTTTTGCCAGAATTTCTGCCGCGTCTATCGCAATATCGTAGCCTTTTTGCTGTGAAATTCTGCCGACCGTAACGATGATTTTTTTGCCGCGGTTTTCTGCAAGTTCTTCAGGCATTTCTTCCGACATTTTTGCAAGAGTTTTCGGCGAAGTTATGTTCTCAATTATGCAGAATTTTTCTGCAAACTGCGGAAACGTTTTTTCGAGAACTTTTTTGCATTCGTCGGAAACCGTTACAATCACATCAAGATTCGCAAATATTTTTTCGTCTCTCGAAGCATCCAGACCAAGCTTTGAATAGTCGTTATGGATGTATCCGATTTTCACCTTTGCATCAACACAATCCGCAACATAAAAATTCGGCTTGCCCTCGAGATAACCTATCGCCGCATCGTACCTGACTGCAGGTTTTGAAAAGACAGGTCGAATATATTTCCATGAGCGCTGATCACGCTCAAGCTCCGACACGTTCTTCATGTTTACCGTGCGGGAATACCTGATTCTTCTAAGCGCCGTTATCGGCTTTAACCCGAGAAGAAATGTTTTGATACTGTGTACAAGAGGTTTTGAAAAGGTTTCGTAATTTTTACCGAGCGATACAATATTGACCTTGTCGGGAATCATATCAAAAAACAGACCTGACGGATTAAAAAGCATCAGGTCGACATCGTAGCTGTCGTAATCGATAAGCTGAAGCAGACTGAGCAGACTTCTTTCGCCGCCACCGCTCTTCATTGATTCCATAACAAACAGCAACCGTTTTTTCATCAAAACTCCTCCTCTCACTTCATCTCATTGTATCATATTTTGTTTCTCTGTTCAACTCAGAACAAAACAAGGCAGGTATGAAAAATACCTGCCTTGAATTTTTGTGAGTCGGATTATATTTTGTGGCCGTCTTTCAGCTTGATTTTGCCGATAAGCGGAAGCTTGATAATACCGGAGAATGAATCCTCTTCAAAATTGATATCAAGCTGAGCATCCTTGCCAAGCATTGCAATGCTGACAACAGCGGAAAGGCTGTCCTCTGTAACATCGATTGATTTGATTGTGTATTCGGGAATATCAACACCGGGAAGCTCCAGCTCAAAATCGTACTTTCCGTCCTTTTCAAGGATGTTGACCGTTACTTCGCCGCGGTACAACATTGAGTCGACCGTGCAAGCCCATTTGCCGAGACCTACCATAATCAGTACCTCCAAATTTCTTTTTTGTTAAGTACGATAATACCAACTAGTTGATGTTTTGTCAACCTCTGCAAATTCACATTTTGCCGCAACAGCGGCCTCATAATAATCGTTCTGATTTTTCGGATTTGTTCTCGATGAGAAAATTATGCAGTTGACAACCGAGCTTTTTATCTATATAATAATATAGATTTATTATAATTAGCCAAACTACACGACAAATGCCGAAAGGTGGACTCTGTTTTGAAAAATATCTTTTACTCCGGAAAGTCGCGCGAAGAAGCATCATCTTTTTTTACAGTAGCAACAAGGAAGGCCACAATCATTCTTTTGGACGTGCTGATAGTTAATCTCGCTTTCTTTATCTCATCGTTCATAGTCAGAGAGTTTCAGCCGCTGTCAAGAATCTGGATTGATGCACTTATTGACAGATCGCTTCACACAACTGTACTGTTCATTCTTATATACTTTCTCTTCGGTCTGTACGACAGTCTGTGGGAGTATGCAGGCCTGCACGAAATGGCGCGATGCGTTACAGCCGGAATTATCGCAACCGTACTTAACATTGCAGCCGATGTAATCCTCGGACAAGCAGGTTTTTTGACAGTAACTCGCCTTAATTGGAGTGTATACTTTATATCCCTTTTCCTCATCGTGGGTTCCAGCGGTGGCGTGCGTATTCTTTACAGAGTAGTACGCCGCACCAAGAAGGCGCACTCTGCCGGTGCACGCAGAGGAGCAGGCAAGCGCGTTATGATTATCGGCGCAGGCGATATGGGTCTTACAATTCTCAAAGAACTTGAAGCAACAGCATTTTCAATCGGAAAACCCGTTGTATTTGTCGACGATAATCCTCTCAAAGCAGGAAAAAGAGTAGACGGAATTCCCATCAAGGGCGACTGCCAAAAAATACCTGAGCTTGCAGAAAAATACAAGGTTGACGAAATAATTTATGCTATTCCGTCCGCAACACCGCAACGCAAGAGCGAGATTCTCAAGCTTGCAATACAAACAGGTTGTTCACTGAAAACCTCTCTCTCCCTTCAGGAGATTACGGAAAAAAGCGTTTCCGAACCCACAATCCGCAACGTAGAAATAACCGACCTGCTCGCAAGGCCGGAGGTGCTTTTAGATAACAATATCTGCTCATATCTCAAAAACCAGACAATAGTTGTCACCGGAGGCGGTGGTTCAATCGGTTCTGAAATCTGCACACAGGTTGCACGCTACGGCCCTGCAAAGGTCGTAATCTTCGACAACTACGAAAACAACGCATTCGTTCTCAAAAACAAGCTTGACCGCAAATATCAGGGTAAGGTGCAGTTTTTCATCCGCATCGGCTCCGTTCAGGATCCGAAACGGCTTGACGAAGTGCTCAGCGAGTTCAAACCTTCGGTTATGTTCCATGCAGCTGCCCACAAGCACGTTCCGCTGATGGAGGACAGCCCCTGCGAAGCAGTCAAAAACAACATATTCGGCACATACAATACCGCTAAGGCAGCTATCGAGCACAACGTAAGCAAGTTTGTAATTCTCTCGACGGACAAGGCTGTCAACCCCACTAACGTTATGGGTGCAACAAAGCGTGTAACCGAGCTTATAATTCAGTATTTCGAACGCAAGAACACGGGCACACATTTTGCTGCCGTACGTTTCGGCAATGTACTCGGTTCAAACGGCAGCGTTATTCCGATTTTTAAAGAGCAGATTGCAAACGGCGGTCCCGTTACCGTTACCCACAAGGACATTACACGCTATTTTATGACCATTCCCGAAGCTGCACAGCTCGTTGTGCAGGCAGGCGGCATATCAAAGGGCGGCGAGATATTTGTGCTTGATATGGGAGAACCGGTCAGCATAACATCGCTCGCTGAAAAGATCATCACCCTCTCAGGCTATAAGCCTTACGAAGAAATTAAAATCGAGTTCACAGGACTTCGTCCCGGCGAAAAGCTGTACGAAGAGCTGACACTTGCAGAGGAAGAGAGCGAAATGCAGCTCACAGCCAATAACAAAATTTTTGTGCTGCCTCCCGTAGAATTTGACAGCAAAAAGCTCGAAGAAGGACTCGAAAAGCTCAAGGAAGCAAACAGACACAACGTGCGAGACCTTCTGCTTGAGCTTGTGCCCAATTTCAACAATTGACAAACATTTAATTTTGAGGTGAAACGCATGAGCAACAGCTCAAAAGTAAGCGTACTTGTCGGAATATATAACTGTGCCGATACGCTGGGCCAATGCATAGAATCTGTACTTTGCCAGACATATGGCAACTTTGAGCTGATACTGTGTGACGATTGCTCCACAGACGCAACCTTCGACGTGGCGAAAAGTTATGCCGACAAAGACCCGAGAATTAAGCTGATTCGCAACGAGCATAACATAAAACTCGGCAGAACGCTCAACCACTGCCTCGAGGTTGCAACCGGTGACTACTGCGCAAGGCTTGACGGTGATGACT
>JAFOBC010000147.1 GCA_017382015.1 Clostridia bacterium | reverse complement strand
GAAGGAGTTACAAGCATCGGATTAAAAGCTTTTGTACCAGATGATTATAGCAGATATTACAAAGTAAGTTTCCCAAAAAGTCTGCAATATATTGAGGGCGATATGTTCTGCGATATTTCGTTAACCCGTGTACCCGGTCAGCATCTTGCATATTGTTATGCCGGCACCAATAATGATTTTCTCAAAATTAAGAGAAGAGAGTATACGGTAAAAGCAGAGGGCTCAGAGCCGGTAAGAGAGCTTATTTATGATAACGGTCCGTTAACGTGGAGTGATTATCAGCATTATATGAAGGTTTATTTTGACGGAAATGAGCCTGAGGCTTTTTGTGACCTTGTATGGGATAAAGAGCATGGAGTCGATCTTATTGCGCATTATTATTCATCCGATGTGAAAGCAGAGAAGCTTATATGGTACCGTATACATAACGGCAGGGATAAAAAGGTTGCTGAGATGAATGTCGGTGAATATGAAATCAAAGAATTCTACTCAAATACATTCCTATCAGGCGAATATTATTTAAGGGCTGATGTGGTTGACGGTGACGGAAATGTTATTGTATCATCCGAAGAGGTTTTAATTGCCGATGTACCGTCGTTTGATTCAACGGTAAAACTTCTTTTTGCCGAGGTTATTTATGTGCTATGGCTCTTTGTGGGTTTACCGATATTCGGTATTTTTGCATTGCCTGTTATAAAAATACTCGACTTGTTCGGCTACAAAATCTGATAGTTTAAAACTATCGGTAACGTTTTTGATATAATAACTGAAAAAGATATGAGGCTTTAAGAACAGGGGGTAAGAATAATGAATAAAATTCTCAAGAAAACTTTGTCCGTAATCCTTTGTGCGGTGATGCTTTTCACTACAGCAAGCGTAGCTTTTGCGGCGGAGGAAACAAGAAAGGTTATCGACAGCGGATTTTGCGGTGCCGAGGGCGAAAACCTCACGTGGACACTCTACGATGACGGTGAGCTCGTCATCAGCGGTGAGGGCAAAATTACAAGCGCTCCTTGGAGGAATTATGAGAAAAAAATAGTTTTTATTACGTTGCAGGAGGGTGTTACAAGCATTGCCCCAAATGCATTCAATTTCAGTAATCCTGTTTACTGCAAAATAAGTTTGCCTCAGAGCCTCAAATATATCAGGGGAGACCTGATTGCCAACCGTGTGTATTATTCCTCTGACAGAAAGCAGTTTATAGCAATCTGCTATGCAGGTACCGAGGAACAATGGTCTAATGTTTCCGGTAAAGATATTAGGCTGAGAGAAGGCCATGTTGAGCTGTTCTTTAACGGTCAGGAGCCTGAACCTTTCTGCAACATTGTGTTAAAATCGGGTTTGGGTGGAAATAATCACCAAGGTCCGATTGTTCCCGGCGGTATGGGTGACTTGTATTTAGGGTATTATTACATTCCGTCACCCGGTTGTAAGATTGAATGGTCAATTGAAGGAAAAACAGGAAGACTTAGAGAAAAAGAAGATGCAGCAGGCATGGTAACAGGTGCCAAGTTATCCTGGCTGACTATGGGCTGGTCAACGGTAACTGCAAAAATAATCGATGCAAACGGCAACGTTATAGCTACTGACGAACTTATGCTTGGTGCCATAACCGAGTACAATGTAAAAGATAATATGGGCCTTATACTTTGGGGCGGAGGAATGACAGGGTTTATGTTGGTAATGTCAATAATAAGCATTGTCTTCTTGCCGGTTACAGGACCTTTGGCAATTATTTTAAGTTTGTTCCGAGGATAAAAAACGAGCGATGAAGCTTTTAAGGTTTCATCGCTCGTTTTTTTTGCCTCCCTTGTCTAAAGGGAGGGGGACCGTGTCAGCGGTGGAGGGATTTTTTGACAATAGCATCAATATACTCGCACACGCCGTCAAAATTTTCGAAAATCTCATTGTTTGGTATACGAATAACGGTAAGGTTTCTCGATTCGATTTTTTCGTTACGAATTTTGTCTTTTAATAAGCCTTCATAGCTATAATGCTGTGAACCGTCAAGCTTAATGATAAGCCGTGCATCGTGACAGTAAAAATCAACAATGAAGTTATCAATTATCTTTTGTCGAAGAAATCTTATCGGATATGTTCTTAAAAAGTCATACCATAGATGCCGTTCTTCTTTGGTCATATTTTTACGGAGTACTTTTGCGTTTTCTGTTAAATTCGGATTGTGCTTTCTGTCCATTTTTATATCCCCCGGTCAGCTAAAGCTGACAGCCCCCTTTAGGCAAGGGGGCCTTGTAAAACAGCGATGAAACCGTAAAGTTTCATCGCTGTTAATAAGTGTGTATTCAGCCTCTCTTGTCTAAAGGGAGGGGGACCGCGTCAGCGGTGGAGGGATTCTGCAATATAAGATATCCCTATTGATTTTATAACTTATCCCGTTTCCTCAATGTCCTTGGAAACATCCATTTAATTGAGGCATTGCGAGCCGAGGCTCTAGGCTTGTTGGTGTGATATAACTTATCTCGTTTTATCACTTTTACTCGCAATATCCATTTTATTGAGGCATTGCGACTGATGCTAATCAGTGCTTGAAGTGGCGCATACCGCAGAATACCATTGCGATACCTGCTTCGTTACAAGCCTTGATTGAGTCTTCGTCACGGATTGATCCGCCCGGCTGAATGATAGCTGTGATGCCTGCTGCCTGAGCTGCCTTTACACAGTCATCAAACGGGAAGAATGCATCGCTGCCCATAACGCTGCCTGCAGCCTTGTCGCCTGCGTACTTGATAGCAAGCTCAAGTGCTGTGATACGGTTTGTCTGGCCGGGGCCGATACCTGTTGTAGCGTTATCCTTTGCAAGTGCAATGCCGTTGGATTTGGTGTGCTTTACAACCTTCCAAACGAACATAAGCTGCTTCATTTCTTCCTCTGTGGGCTTTCTGTCTGTAACGCAAACGATGTCCTCTTCGTTGAGGAGCTCTGTGTCAAGCTCCTGAACAAGCAGACCGCCTGCAACCTTCTTCATATCAACAAGACCCTTCTTGTTGGAATCTGCAAGGTTGGGAAGCTCAAGAAGACGGATGTTCTTCTTAGCTGTGAGAATTTCGAGAGCCTTCTCGGAGAACTTGGGAGCAATGATAATCTCAAGGAAGATTTTTGCAAGCTCGTTTGCTGTCTCCTCGTCAACCTCTCTGTTAAGAGCAACAATGCCGCCGAAGATTGAAACGGGGTCAGCGTGGTATGTGTTGAGGTATGCCTCGTGAATTGTAGCACCGATACCTACACCGCAGGGGTTAGCGTGCTTAACACCTACTGCAACGGGCTCATCAAAGCCGAATTCCTTGATGATATCAAGTGCGCCGTTAGCATCGTTGATGTTGTTGTAGCTGAGCTCTTTGCCATGAAGCTGCTTTGCAGCGGAAAGTACGTTGTCAGCTGCACCGACCTCTGTGTAGAATGCTGCCTTCTGGTGCGGATTCTCGCCGTAGCGCATATCCTGAACCTTCTCGAATGTCATTGTGAAGCACTCTGCAAACGGGTCTTCGCCGCGCTGCTTTCTGAGGTATGTATTGATCATTGAATCGTAGTTAGCTGTGTG
>JAFOBC010000146.1 GCA_017382015.1 Clostridia bacterium | reverse complement strand
CTTTGTGTTGTTGCTTTCGCATTCGGCGACGGCTTCTCAAACGTTTTCTATCCTACAAACGCCGCTCTGCTTATAGCTCTCGGCCTTACAGGTGTCAGCTACGGCAAATGGATAAAGTATTCGTGGAAATTTCAGGTTCTGAATCTTATTGCTACAAGTCTGATGCTTATTTTCGGTCTTGCTGTCGGATATCATTAATTTTCAATCTTCAATAAATTCGCGCATTCGTTCAAGTATTCTTTTTTCGATGCGTGATACATATGATCTTGATATACCTAACCGCTGTGCAACCTCGCGTTGTGTCAGCGGTTTTGTGTTATACAGCCCGTATCTGCATATGATTATTTCTTTTTCGGCTTTGTTTTTCATACCGTTCACAAATTTGTATATCTTTTCCGTTTTCTGCTGCAGGTCAATGTCGTCGGCAATTGTGTCATCCTCATAAATCACGTCGCTGTAGGTAAGGGGATTCCCTTCACCATCGGATTCAATCGGCTCGTTTATCGAAACATCCTGCGAAGTTTTTTTCATGCTTCTCAGGTACATCAGCGTTTCGTTTTCGATACAGCGTGCGGCGTACGTCGCAAAGCGCGCCCCTTTGGTTATATCAAATGAGTTGACAGCTTTTATCAGCCCTATTGTGCCTATAGAAACAAGGTCGTCGCTGTCGGCTGTGAGTGAGTAATACTTTTTAGTGATGTGTGCAACGAGACGCAGGTTGTGCTCAACAAGCTCTTGCGCCGCTTGCTTGTCTCCGTTTTTCATTCTTTCAAAACATAGCTTTTCTTCCTTGGCGCTGAGGGGTTTAGGGAATGAGTTTGCGTTGCGTATGTGCAGTGCAAAATACATAACGTTTGAAAAAACCGTACTGATAAGTTCGAATAGCATATCTTTAACTCCTTTTTGCTTTGTTCATAAACCATATGCGGATTTTTCACTTGAAATTACAAGCGAATTTCCTCAGCGGAAATATAAAATAAAATTTATACTTTTTAGTGAGTTAAAGTGCTGTGTTCTATTGCTTTTGTCGCTTCTATGTGTTATAATCAACAATAAATTAACAGAGGAGGCGGGATTTTTGGCAAAAAAGCAAAAAACAGATGAATCTGTACAGTATACCGAAGATTTTTATGCCAAACAAAACAGACGTTATGTCGGCACTAAGGAAACTGTCGGTTACGTTATCTTTGATATGGCGCAGAGCTTTAATATCAATACTTATTCCGAGCGTTTCATTACCACAATTTTCAAACTTGATCTTGAACTCCAGACTATCGCTAACTTCATAAACGGTATCTGGGACGTTGTTAACGACACGTTCTCAGGTGCTATTGTTGATAAAACGCGTACACGTTGGGGTAAGTTCAAGCCATATCTTATTGTTCTCGGTATTCCGGGTACTATTGCAACCTGTCTTTATTGGCTTATGCCCGCTCTTTTCCCGACGGCGGCAAACGATTCAATGGCGAAGTTCTTTTTCTATCTGGTGCTTGCCATTCTGCGTGAAACAGGCGGCACGTTCCGCGGCTTTGCCCAGACGGGTATGCTCGCAACCATAACGCCAAACCCATTGGAACGAACGCGGCTAATTACCCAGGCGCAGTTCTTCTCGGGCTTCCTTGGCGAAAAACTGCCGCAGCAGCTGATGGATATTGTTCTTGACCTTATCGGTAACCAGGTTGTTGCAAAAGGCGGCATCGAAAAGGCTTATCGCGCTGTCTTTATGGGCATGGGCGTGTTTACCTCGCTTGTCAGCGGCATTGCCGCGCTGTGGTTTGCTTCAATCACCAAAGAGCGCGTTATGCAGTCTATCGAAACACCCAGTATCAAGCAGGGTATCAAATCGATTATCAACAACAAGCCGATTCTTCTTCTTACTCTTTCCGATACGCTCAGTAGCTTCTCGCTTCTCAGCGGCAGTAAGAAGGATTACTTTATCGACGTTCTCAATTTCGCAACTCTCGGTACGGTTGTCGGTATCCCGGGTGCAATCGTTCATCCGTTTTCTTATGCGCTTGTTCCTTGGTTCCGCAAGAAGATGTCAACACGTGCTCTTGCAATCCTTGGTAAATATAGTATCGATATTACATACATTCCCGTATTCCTTTTCGGCTGCATAGGCGGCAAGAAGAACGGTCTGTACAAAAAGGTTCTTCCGATGGGTATCGCTTTTGCTCTTCAGGAAACGTTCTATATGTTCTTCTACGGTCTTCGGTGCGTTATCCCCAACGAGATGTACAACGAGGCTATGGACTACTGCGAATGGAAGAATGGTTACCGCACAGAGGCTATGACCTCTGCGGCAAAGGGCCTTGCACAGAAGCTTGCCGGTGTACTCAGCGGTGCTGTAAAGACAATGTTCAAAAAGTGGATCGGTTACGATATCAATGCTTACACAAGCGGCTCAGCTCAGAGCGACTCAACAAAGTTCTGGCTGTTTGCTATGTGTACCGTACTTCCTCTTATCACTACAACACTCGGTATTATCCCGCTTCTCTTCTACGATCTTTCAGGTAAGAAGCGCGACAAGATGTACGAGGAGCTTCTTGCCCGCCGTGCATTGATGACTTCCGAGGTTACCGAAGGCGATGCAGAAGCTCTTGACAGAGTCAAGGCTACACAGAAGGCTGTATCGGATGAAAATAAAGACTGATTATAAAACAAAAAAAGGATGCCGACAGGCATCCTTTTTTTATTGCATTGGATTTAGTTGAAGAAGCTGATGATTTTTGAAAGGAATTCTGCAATCCTAAGTACGATTTCAAAAATCGGTGCAATGCTCGCAAACTCAGGCGGTAGGTCAACCGTAGCGGCGAAAGAGGGGATAGCGGTTGCTGAAATAATTGCAGCTGCAGAAGCTATGCCTGCGATTAATTTTTTCACGTTTGTCACTCCTTAATTTTTGTTTTTTACTTAATACATTTAATATACTATCACAACTGCCGCTCTTTGGCAAGTCTGTTGCGTCTGAAACCGATTTTATCGTTTTAATCGGTTTTCGGCATATGTGCGGTGTTAAAATGTGCAAAAAATATCCAATACCTATATTTTGTGGTATTGGTAAAATTGCACTAACATAATGTGCAATTTTCTATTTTTAAAACATATTTTTTATTGTTGTTTAACTTGCATTTGCATATTTTTTATGATACAATCACTATGCATAATAGTATAACTGTATACCTATAGGTATCGGTAATTGCTATTGTTTGTACATATAGGCATTCCTGCCAATCGCAATTTCCCAAAATCTATGGAGGTGCTTTTTTATGAAAAAAGTCAAAAAGCTGTTGTGTATCCTCCTTGCTGCTGTTATGCTTGCAACCTCGATGGCAAGCACGGCTTCAGCTTATGAGGCGTACACATCACCCGCCGGCTACGACAGCCTTGGTAAGCCGTATTACACATATGAGCAGTCCTGCTCTATGTTGCTCGACTTCCTTGACACAGTGCTGTACGATGCCAATATCAACGAAGAGATTGACCTGAGTATTCTCGGTACTATCAGAATCAACCTCACATCAGTTGATAACACATTCCAGTCAATTTCAGACCTTCTCGATATGGGTCTGGTCAACTTTGCACAGGGTCTCAGCCTTGTCGGTGACCTTAAAGACCTTGATGAGTCAGCTATCGTTGACCCCAGAAGAGCTACACACAAAGACTCTGAAGTCTTCTACGCTCTGCTTGAGTTCCTCAGCGACAACAGACCTGTTCTTGAGAAGCTTGCAAACGGTACGATAGATTTCGGCGGCATCATGGAGCTCGTTATTCCTCCTGATGATCCGGATATGGGCTTCCTCTATCACATTCCTGCTTTCCTTAAGGAAATGATTTATACATTAATATATAACAGTCTCCTTAAAGCAGAGTCAGAGCCTGAGATTGATGCTCTTCCTCCCGGTGTTACCCTCGATTCATTTACAATCGACGGTCTGCTTCAGGATGTTGTTGATCAGCTTATTGTCGGTGATTACAACGTTTCAACTCAGTCTTACTCAGGTTTCCTTCCGAGTATGGCCGGTAAGACATCAATTTCAACCGGTTCTGCATATGATCTTATCCAGAATGCTATTGACTCACTCATGGTCGACATTCTTGTTCCCACACTGGTTGATTCTCTTCCCGATGCTCTTGACATCGAAGTAAGCGAAGAGTGGCCCAACGGTATTCCCGCAGAGCCCGGTCTTCTTCCGACGATCATCGGTATCATCAACGACTACCTCAAGCTTGGCTACCCCTACGATCCTGAGGAGTATCCTGTTATCGAGCTTGAGAAGGCTCTCACATGGCTCCTTGCCGGTGAGACTGTAACAGATGCAAGCGGCAACGTTACAAAGACTCCCGCTGCTCTTTACACAATCATTGCATTCACAGATCACGGTATCGATATCAACGATGAGATTTATGCAAATATCGTTGGTCTTCTCCGTGAGCTTGGCCCCGGTCTCCTTCAGATGCTTCTTCCCGAAGTTATCCCCGAGGATATGGAATTCCCGGATATGACCGAGTGGACAACTGACCAGTTCATTTCCT
>JAFOBC010000145.1 GCA_017382015.1 Clostridia bacterium | reverse complement strand
GGTAAGTCCGAGTGCGATAAGCAGCGCCGCATTTGTCGGATAAAACACATTTGAAAAGCCGTCGCCGAAAGCAAATGCCACAACACAAAGCTGTGGTTCAATTGAGAAAAGCTGAGCCATTGGCACAATAAGCGGAATAAGCAGGAATGCCTTTGCCGAACCTGAGCTGATAAAGAAGTTCATAACCAGAACAATAAGGTACACAAACAGCACAATCACATACCTTGGCATACCGTCCATAGCCTCAACAGACCAATGGAGGACTGTGTCAAGAATCTTAGCCTCTGTGAGAGTATACTTGATTGAGCTTGCAAGAAGAAGCAGTAAAACCGCCGGCAGAATGCCCACGATTCCCTTACCGAAATTGCGCAGCATCTCAGGAACCCTGACACGCGCAACAAGCACGGACACAACACCTGCAACAAGAAACGCAACGCCGACAATTATCATCGTATAATCCTGCAACGCAACTATAAAGCCCGAGCTTATAACAGCAACGATGCCGACTGAAAGAATAGCCGCAAAACAGATAAGCGCCTTATCCATCTTCTTATCCGGCTCAAACGCATTTGCACTCGCCTGACCCAGACCTTTTTTCTCGACCTTTTTTGCATTGAAATACACAAATAAAACGAGAATAAGATAAATAACGGCAAACGAAACAATACGAAGCCAGATACCCGAGAACATCGGCAGGTCAGCAAGACTCTGCGCAACACCGACGGTAAAAGGATTGCAGACACCTGAAGCAAAGCCGCAACCGACAGCAAGAAGGCTCATACCCATACCCGTTACTGCATCCCAACCAAGGCTCATACTCAACGCAACAACAATAGGCACCATCGGTATACACTCTTCAAAAGAGCCGATAAAAGCACCCATAGCCATAAAGAAAAACGTTATGACTGCAAGCAGCTTATATTTTGCCGCGCCGAAACGTGACACAATCTTATCGAGCATATACTTCATCAATCCGCAGGAATCCAATGCAGTGAAAACGCCGCCGATTATGAGCAAAAACGCTATAATCGCAAGTATCGTGCCGCCGCCTTCCGCAAAAAGCACAAGCACAGGCGAAGCCAGCCACTTGCCGAAAGGTATGCCTCCCTCAACGGTGTTGAAGCACCTTGCAGGGTCAAGCATCTGCTTACCGTTTACCTCGATGCGGACATACTCGCCGCCCGGGATAAAGAAAGTAAGCGCGTATGTAAGAATCATCAGCGCAAAGATAACCGCAATCGCCGTAACATATGACTTGACGCCCACGTTAAGCCCTTTGCTCTCTTTAGGTTTACTCATTTTCAACTCTCCTAAAACAAATACTGCCACAAATTATAAACTTTGTTTCTATTTTTTTCAATGTGAATATTCAACTAAAAATGTCGAAGAATATATACGGGTGATATAAATGAAATACAATCACAGCGAGGAAAAGCGCTCCAAACTGTCAGATAACGAAATTGAAGACAACGCATTTGATATGGTAAACAAGTACGGCACGTATAACATTCAGCCGACAAACGACACAGATAATACGTTCCCTGCAATTGCGCAGGGGCTTGCCAAAAAGCACCGCAGAAAGCACAAATAAAAAAACAAAAAAGCCTCCGCTGACGCGGAAGCTTTTTGCTTTATGTTCGCGATAATTATGCAGAAATCATAGCGACGAGATCCTTAACAGCAGCGACAACCTGATCAACGATGCCGGAGTCCTGAATCTTAGTTACGATCTCCTTAACTGTTGCGATAACTGCTTCCCAGTCGATCTCCTTGAGCATTTCCATAATCTGATCCATTACAAATTTCACCTCCATAAAACAAGTTTGCACAATGGATTATAGCACCTATTACAAAATTTGTCAAATAAAAATTTAATAATTTCTTAAGAAACAAACGACGGACTGCAGAAAATGCAGTCCGTCAACTTGTGTATTGTAGGTTTTACATACAAATTATGCAAAGAGACCCTGGAAGAAGCTGATGATAACCTCAACAACGCCGGAATCCTTTACCATGCCTACGATTTCAGCAGCCTTACCCTCGTTAAGGAAGTTAAGAAGCTCCTCTACAAATGCGAGAATCTGATCCATTATTTTCACCTCCTGCACCTCATTGATTGATTTTATTATAATCAAAATTTACTTTTGTGTCAACGTTTTGTTAACAAATTATTAACGTCAAAAGTAACAGCGAGGTAAATACAAACCGAACACTACACAATCCTACCAAAAACAACATAAAGAAAAATTTGACCAAGCTACTGCTGTGCGATATAATATAACTGCAAGGTATTATCCTCATATCAAACAAGAACAGAGGTGCTGTAATATGATAAAAAAACTCGGCATAATATGTGTTTTTATCGTAGGTTTGATTATTTTTTGTACAACATCAGAAAATAATACCGCCAGGGAACTGTTGAGCTGTTTTACACTTAACGCAAGCGCACAGGAATACCAAGGCACCTGCGGCACAAACCTGACGTGGAAGTTTGACGAAGCAACAGGCAAGCTTACAATCAGCGGCTCAGGCAACAAGTATGATACTAACAAACCGTGGAGCGCTTACAACAACTCAATTACAAGCATTGAGATTGAAGAAGGTGTAACTTCCACCACTAATTTCAAAAATATGCCGAACTTGCGTACCGTTGTTCTTGCCGACAGCGTAACTACAATAACACGCTATACATTCAGCAATTGCGCTTCATTACAAACGGTCACATTCGGAAGGAATCTGAAACTTATTGATGAATTCGCTTTTAATTTGACAAGCCCGACTGCAATATACTATCCCGGCACGGAAGAAGAATTTAACACAAACGTTACTGTCAACGACGTTGAATCCAGCCAATATGATGCTATATTCACCGTACTTATACACGAATACCAGACCCCGAACGCTCATTTTGATTCTGCATATGTATCCACCGGATTGAAAGCCACCATTTACTTAGACGGTCGAATGGTCATCACGGGTTCAGGTAACCAAATCCAGCAATACTTTTACAGCGATGAGTTTATCCACTACGGATATCTGGATAAAGTAACAAGCCTAACCTTCCCCGAATCCGTCACCGACATACTGATTGACTTAAAAAATTTCACAAGCCTTACCGAAATCACCCTGCCTTCCGCTCTAACACACCTGTCCCTTCAGAATATTGAATATACCGCTTTTTACCAAGACCTAAGCAACTGGGAAAACAATCTGCTTTATATCGGCAGATATGTCCTGCGGTCAAACGGCACAACCGTAGCCGATATAAAAGAAGGCACCGAACTTATCGCAAACCAAGCTTTCGCAGGCACCTCTCTCACCCGCATAACAATACCCGACAGCGTTAAAATTATCGACCGTTACGCTTTTGAGCGATGCAAATCACTAAGCGACATGGTAATTCCGGACAGCGTGACATATATCGGAAACCACGCGTTTATTAACTGCACGTCGTTGAAAAAAATTATCATCCCTGACAGCGTAACGTATGTGGGATTCCTTGCTTTCACGAACTGTACGGCATTGACCGAAGTTACATATCCGCTGAGCGCTTACCTCGATAGACTCTCTTCAACCGGACCTTTTGAAAACAGCGAGAATATTCGGAAAGTAACCGTTACCGCCGGCTACGGCACTCCTTATGAGTATACCGGTGATTATTACGAAACAGACAAAGTGTACTTCCCTATTGCTCCGTGGTACAGAGCAACCGAAGTCGAGGTTGAATTTGCCGAAGGTATCAAAAAAATTCCTGATAAAATTTTTTCGGATGCTATACACGTGAAAAAAATCACAATACCATCAACGGTAGAAACAATACCGGATACAGCATTCTACCGTCTCAACAGTCTTGAAGAAATATGCGTTTGCGAGCAAAGCTCTCATTTCAAGGTTGATGAATACGGTGTCCTCATGACCAAAGACAACAAAAAAATTATCTTTTGTCCGGTCAAGAAGAATCTCACGGAATACGACATTCCGCAGGGAACCGAGCACATCGCCAGAGGCGCGTTCCGCACCCACGCCACGCTCAAAAAAATCACGCTGCCCTCTTCGCTGAAAACAATCGGCGAGTATGCATTTTACGAATGTAAAGGGCTCGAAAAAGTTATTATTCCCGACAGCGTATATCTGATAGCCGAAGGAGCTTTCTGCTACTGCGAATCAATTAACGAACTGGTATTACCGAAAG
>JAFOBC010000144.1 GCA_017382015.1 Clostridia bacterium | reverse complement strand
TCGGGCTCAAACCACAGCATAACGCTGCTCAAACAGGATGGCACGACAGACCTGCCGCTGCCCGGCGCAACGTTCCTGCTTTACGGCCCGATGGGTGACCCGACAGCGGTATTGCCGCAGGGTGTATCACAGACCATCATTACCGAAAACGGCGTTGTGCTCAGGTATATCGGCACGTACACAACAGGTCAAGACGGTACGGCACACATCGAAACGCAGTACCTGACAATCGGTGGCCCGTACGCACTCGTCGAAAAAACCGCACCTGTCGGATACGAGCTTTTGGAAGCTCCCGTTTACTTCTACTTTTACGAGCACTCCCCCGATGACAAAATTCCAACCGTAACCACACTTATAGCGGTTGAAAACTTCACGGGCGGCTTCCTTATTCCCGAAACAGGAAGTTCGGGACTTTTCATCACGGCAACAATCGGCACAGCCTTAACGGCATTACCGATTTTGTATTGTTTGATTCGTCGCAAATGTAAAAACGGAAGGAGGTTTACCGGAATCTCCTGACAAAAAACTATGTGGCGAAGAAAACAAGAAGAGCAGAAATTGCAAATTTAAAATCAGAAAGGATGTACGACATGAAAAAATTATTTGCAGTTTTATTGACACTCGCACTCGTTCTCTCTATGGGAACAATGGCATTCGCAGCAGGCAACGGTACGATCACAATCAACAACGCTGTCTCAGGCGCAGATTACAACATCTACAAGATGTTTGACTTTACTCCTATTGCCGGAGACGCTACAAAGGGTCGTTATACAGTTGTTGACGGTTGGGCAAACTTCCTTACCGGTGAAGGCGCAGCTTACCTGAAAGTCAACGACGAAGCCGGCACAATCGAGTGGAACGGTGAAGAAACAGACGCAAGAAAAGCATAGCTTGCTAAAGCAGCTGTTGCTTACGCAAAGGCTAATAGCATCGCAGCTACAGCTACTGAAAAAGCAGCAGGCACAACAGTTGAGTTCACAGGTCTTGACCTCGGCTACTATGCAATCGATACCTCTCTCGGTACTCTTTGCGCACTGACAAACACAAACTCTGATTTCTATGCAACTGAAAAGAACGAAAAGCCCGAAATCGACAAGTTTGTTCAGGAAGACAGCCAGGTAAACCAGGCAGGCGAAGGCTGGGGCAAGGTTAACGACGCTGACATCGACCAGCAGGTTAACTACAAGTCCACAATCACAGTAGGCGTCGGTGCAACAAACTATGTAATGCACGATACAATGGAAGCCGGCCTTACTTTCAACAACGACGTTGTTGTTAAGCTGGCTGACGGCACAGTTGTTGACCCCGCTAACTACACAGTAACTGTCAGCCCCGCAGACGGTCACACATTCGACGTTGCTTTTGCAAACACATTCATCGAGAAGCTTGCAAAGGGCACACAGTTCACAGTTTACTACTCAGCAACTCTCAACGAGAACGCTAACATCGTAACAGACGGCAACGACAACACAGTCAAGCTTTCTTACGGTGAAGACAGCACTTGGGAAACAAACGAACACAAGACAACTACATACACATGGAAGATGGATGTCCTCAAGTACACAATGGACGGCACAAACAAGGTAAACCTTGCAGGTGCAAAATTCCAGCTTCTTGATAAGGATGGCAAAGCTATCACATTCTCAGCTGTTGCCGGCGCAGCAGTTCCCACATATATCGTTGATGCAGAAGGCACAGTTACAGAAATCACAACTGATGCTAACGGCAAGTTCGAGATCGTAGGTCTTGACGAAGGCGCATACAAGCTTAACGAAACAGAAGCTCCCGAAGGCTACAACAAGCTTGCAGCTCCTATCGACGTAATCATCACAAGCACATACGACGAAGCTGCTCTTACAGCTGAATATGAGATTAACAATGACGAGCCCGCAACAATCGAAGTAGAAAACAAGACAGGTTCTCTCCTTCCCGAAACAGGCGGCATCGGTACAACAATCTTCACAGTTGTAGGTATCCTTCTTATGGCAGCTGCAGTTATCGTTCTCATCACAAAGAAGAGAATGTCTGCATTTGCATGAAGGGGTAAAGAATCTGACGATTCTGATGAATCGAATGATTCCCGCAGATAATGCGACTGACTAAACGCTTCCCCCTGTCGGCTAACGCCGGCAGGGGGAAGATATCCCCACAGCTTATGTGTTGAAATCCTGACCGCTTTTACCAATTCAGTTTGGTGAAAGCGTTGAGAATTTTAACAACAGAACTAAGTGAGTTATTTATGAAAGAAAACAATAACCAAAAACCGAAAAAGAAGAAAAAAGGTATAGGCTCCACAATTCTGTTGGTAGCTATATTTTTTGTCGGCTTGTGTGTTTTGCTCTACCCTACGGTAAGTGACTTTCTCAACGAGAAAAAGCAATCTCAGGCTATTATGAACTACGATAGCTTGATTGCAACCCTTACACCGGAGGATTACACCGAGCATTTCAAAAAAGCGGATGAGTACAACCGCAAGCTCAGGCTCATTTCCGAACCCTTTCTCGGTTTTTCCGCGCTTGATAATGAGTATTATTCCACGCTGGATGTCGGCGACGGAATGATGGGATACATCACAATTGAAAAAATAAAAGTACAGCTGCCTATTTACCACGGAACGAGCGATAAGGTTCTCAACTCGGCAGTAGGCCACGTAGAGGGCTCCAGCCTTCCCGTAGGCGGCAAAAGCACTCACTGCGTACTTTCTGCTCACAGAGGTCTCCCCTCTGCAAAGCTGTTTACAAACCTCGACAAGGTTGAGGTAGGCGACGTATTCACGATAAGGATTCTGGATCGTCTGCTCACCTATCGCGTCGATCAGGTGCTTATAGTCGTACCCGAACAAGTTAACGACCTGTACGTCGTTAACGGCGAGGATTATTGTACACTTGTAACCTGCACACCCTACGGCATCAACACGCACCGTATGCTCGTGCGCGGCACAAGAATAGAGAATATCGAGGAAGACAAAAAAATCAACGTCAACACCGAAGCCTATCAGATTGACCCGTTGATTGTAACACCTGCCGTTGCAGCACCAATGCTCGGCGCGCTTCTCATCTTCCTCATAGTCAAATCATCAAAAGAAAAGAAAAAAGGCAAAAACAAGAAAAAATAAAAAAGAAAGGTGGCAAAAGCGATGAAAACTAAATTCTGCTCAGTTCTCACAGCAGTGCTTATGGTAATTGCAGTTTTTGTTTTCACTTTGTCACCCGTCGGCGCAGCAGCTGCAACGAAAACAGGAAGTATAACCCTGCACGTCGTAGACTCTACAACCGGCAAACCTTTGAGCGGCACCACCTTCCGCCTGTATCAGGTTGCTAACGCATACCAATCAGGCAAAAATGTGCGCTACGAATTTATACCGCCTTACGATGAGGCAAACATCTCCATCAACAACCTACAGGATTCGTATCTGCCGGTTCATCTGACCCATTTTGCTGTTGTCCGAGCACTACCCTACACGCTTGAAACCGCAAATAAAAACGGCTGGGTTGTTTTCGATAACCTCAAGCCCGGCTTATACCTCGTCGTACCGTGGGGTGATTTTGACGGCTATTTTATGCCCTCGCCTTTCGTTATAAACATTCCCGAATTTGACGATGAGAGTCAGGAGTGGGAATACGATATTAACGCCACACCCAAAATATTCATCAATTCGGGATATACAGACGGCACGTACACCTATATATCCGTAAAAAAAGTGTGGGACACCAATGAGCCGCATCCCCAGAAGGTAACCGTTGTTCTGCTCAAAGACCTTGAGGAATTTGCAAGAGTTGAGTTGAACAAGGACAACAACTGGTATTACCGTTGGGACGCG
>JAFOBC010000143.1 GCA_017382015.1 Clostridia bacterium | reverse complement strand
GCATCCGTTCAGACGGGCGCAGACGACAGCGACAACGTTGAGATTCGCCGCTGGGGCGAGCCTCGCGCGTTTGATTTTGAGCCCAAGGCTCACTGGGACGTCGGTGCTAACCTCGGCATTCTCGACCCCGAAACAGCCTCTAAGGTTACAGGCGCACGTTTCCACTCCTATAAGGCTGCAGGCGCAAGACTTGAGAGAGCTGTTATCAACTTCTTCCTCAACACTCACACAGAGCACGGCTATACTGAGGTTTTCCCGCCCTTTATGGTCAACCGTGCATCAATGACAGGCACAGGTCAGCTTCCCAAGTTTGAGGAGGATGCTTTCAGACTTGAGCGCGAGGATTATTTCCTCATCCCCACAGCTGAAGTTCCCGTTACAAATATGCACCGCAGCGATATTCTCGAGGGTGACCAGCTTCCCATCAGCTACTGTGCATACTCAGCTTGCTTCCGTGCTGAGGCAGGCAGCGCAGGCCGCGACACAAGAGGTCTCATCCGCCAGCACCAGTTCAACAAGGTTGAGCTTGTTAAGTTTGCCGACCCCGAAACATCATACGATGAGCTTGAAAAGCTCACAAACGATGCTGAGCGTGTGCTTCAGCTTCTCGGTCTTCCTCACAGAGTTGTTTGCCTTTGCTCAGGCGATATCGGATTCTCCTCTGCAAAGACTTATGATATTGAAGTATGGATGCCCTCTTACAACAGATATGTTGAGATTTCCTCCTGCTCCAACTTTGAGGATTTCCAGGCAAGAAGAGCCGCAATCCGATTCAAGAGAACACCCAAGGATAAGGCACAGCTTGTTCACACACTCAACGGCTCAGGCGTTGCAGTCGGCCGTACAGTTGCCGCAATCCTCGAAAACTACCAGAATGCTGACGGCAGCGTAACTGTTCCAGAGGCACTTCGTCCCTATATGGGCACAGACATCATCAAATAAAAACACGGGAGGGCACAGATTATGTTAAAAGATAATTCTCTCCTGCTTTTTCAGGGCGACAGCATAACAGACACAGGCCGCACAGGCTCACCCGACCCCGACTCAAGCCTTGGCTACGGCTACCCTGCCAAGCTTGCAGAAAAGCTTGCTGAAAAAGGAATCAAGGTTATCAACCGCGGTATCAGCGGCAACCGCACATGGGATTTGCTCAAGCGCTGGGATAAGGACTGTATCGATATCAAACCCGATTATTTTTCACTACTTATCGGTGTAAACGACACCTGGCGCAGATACGATTCGGGTATGGTAACAACCGCTGAAGAATACGAAACCAATATGCGCACTCTTCTTGACCGTGTTGTAAACGAAACAGGTGCGAAAATAATACTTATCAACATCTTCCTGCTCGATGTCACACCCGACAAAGCACAGATGCGCCCCGACCTCGTAGAAAAACAAGAGGTTATCAGCAGACTTGTTAAGGATTACGACGTTACTTTTGTCGATATTCAGGCTGTTTTTGATAAACTGGTAGCCGAAGGCACACCGATGCAGAAGCTCTCTGAGGACGGTGTTCACCCGACAGATTTCGGTCACGAGGTTATTGCCGAAGAGTGGCTCAAGTGCGTGCTTTAATCTGAACAGACACAAAAAATCGGCGTTTCACAACGCCGATTTTTTCGGATTACGTATTTCTTCTTACAGAAGGGATGATAAAAATGGCAGACCTGCTTAACGAACTTTACTGCCTGCTCAGCCTCAAGGGTATCGCCGCCTCGCTTACAGGCGCACTCGGTGTTGAATCCCCTGCTCAGGCTCAGCCGGCACTTGATATAATGACTGAATTCACTAAAGACAGAAACATCGACCGTGTTCTTATGTACAACCCCGATGCGGTTGCGCTCTGGCTTTTCGATAAGTATACGGATATATTCACACCCGTAATGCTCAACACTCAGCTCACCCTGCCCCTGCAGACGGTTATGCCAAGCGTAACACCCGTTTGCTTTGCAACAATGTACACGGGCGCTGACCCGG
This sequence comes from Clostridia bacterium, assembly GCA_017382015.1. GTDB lineage: Bacteria > Bacillota > Clostridia > Oscillospirales > Acutalibacteraceae > UBA8612. Next base: position 902 of record JAFOBC010000143.1, on the reverse strand, counting down.
ATATTCACGGCATAAAGGCATACCGCAAGCCTGTAGTTAAAACAGACAGTGTTTTCGATGCACTTATCCGCGCAGGCAAAAAGCCCTGTATAGTATCAACGGGCGAAGACAGTATGTCCAAAATATTCTTAGATAAAGATATGGACTACTTTATCGTAGATACACCCGACGAAGCAAACGCCAAGGCGATTGAGCTTATAGAGCAGGATAGCTATGACCTCATATGCGTATACAACGGCAATTATGACGGTGTGATGCACAAGGTAAGCCCAGAAGGTGAAGAAGCTATTGCCGCACTCCGGCACAACGCCGCCGCATTCCAATCGCTTGCTCAGGCTGTGCGCAGGTGTTGGAAAAACCACACCACCCTCATCGGCTTTGCACCCGACCACGGCTGTCACGAGGTTGACGGTGTTTCGGGCGGTCACGGTCTGATGATGCCCGAAGATATGAACATAATACATTTTTACGGAGTTATCTGATGAAGACTACAGATATTCTAATTATCGGCGGTGGCGCAAGCGGACTTGCCGCCGCGATTGAAGCGGCACGCACAGCGCCCGACAAATCGGTCACCGTGCTTGAGCATCTGCCAAAGGCAGGCAAAAAGATACTTGCAACAGGTAACGGCAGGTGCAACCTGGGCAACCTGAATGCCGCCTCACACAAATACACAAATGCCGCATTTACTCTGCCTGTAATTGAGAAATTCGGCGTTGAAAGCCTTGTGGATTTTTTTGAATCAATGGGTCTTTACACGCGGGCAGACAGTGAGGGCAGGCTCTACCCTATGAGCAACTCTGCCGCCAGTGTGCTTGATGCACTCAGGTTTGAGTGCGACAAGCTCGGCATCAACATCATTTGCGAAGAAAAAGCCTCTCAAATAAAAAAATCCGACGGCG
>JAFOBC010000142.1 GCA_017382015.1 Clostridia bacterium | reverse complement strand
TTCTTTAAGGTAGAATTGCATTTTTCCAGCTCCTTTTTGTTTACGGGGAGGCACGTCACACATCGGTATAACAAAAAAGACTTTTATCGCACCGCAGTCCTTGACCCCCGGGGCGATAAAAGTCTCACTCTTTAATACATCGGCGAGCCCTGCGGCTGTGAATGTCAACCGATATAACACCATATTACGGTGCGAGTTACTCCCTTTTATTTTGGGGTTATTATATCTCATTTTATTCACATTGTAAACAGTTTTTGCACATTTTTACAGAAAATACAAGCTTTTCGCAAATGTTCGTTATAATTATCCAAGCATATGATTACCATATGTATTTATATTATTTTGTATTGCATTAGAGTAGTTACTGTGATATAATTAATCCGTATGTAAGCTGATACATTCAAACTGCCAGACAGTAAATTGCATAAAACGGAGGAGTACATTATGAAAGGAAAGTCAATTTTTATCGTTGCGGCAATAATCGCTGCAGCAACCCTGCTTTTTGCAGCCTGCAACAAGCAGAACGATGGTCACACTGGACTTCACGTCTTCGTAACCGATGAAAACGGCAACACCGTGCTTGATAAAAACGGTGAGCCCAAAACAGAAGAATGGATCACCGAAATCGTATACGCAACTGACGAAAACGGTGAAACCTACACAAACATTAACGGCGAGAAAGTAACAGTAAAGCAGACCCGCCCTGCATATACCGTTGTTTATGAAGAAACCGAATTCAAGGTAGAAAACGGCAAACCCGTAACAGATGTAAACGGCGATTACGTATACGTTCCCGTGACACAGGTTATCTACGAAGATGTTACAGATAAAAGCGGCAACAAGGTAACAGAAGTTGTTACAGACAACCTGGGCAACGATGTAACAGAAGAAAACGGTCAGCCCGTAACAGAGGTAGTTACCGAAAAGCGCACCGAAAAGGTTACATACTACGTTGAGGTTACACTTGACGGACAGCAGACAATGTACAATGTCAACAGCAGCACGTCCAAGCCCAAGACAACGTCTATCTACGAAAATCCGCTCTACACAGAACGAGAGACAAAGAAGACAACAAACCCGGCACAGACCACACAGAAGGTCGAGAAACACCTCGCTTCAATTTCATGGGTAAATACTGTTGACGGCTCCAAAAACGATGCATTCGCAAAGGTAATTCCTGCAGGCGCAAATGCATTCATCGCACTGGGAAGAACCGAATCAAAGGACGGTGCATTCAGCGCCTTCACCCAGACCGGTCTTTATACTGTAGTCAGCAAATATAACTCTGACGGCACACATCTCTGGACCTGCCCCATCGGTTCATCCGGCCACACCAGAATCCATGATATCGCGCTCCTCAAAGACGGCAGCATAATCGCCGTAGGCGAATCAACAGCAAAAGACCTCGGCTTCACATCCGACGCATCATATGAAGCAATCATCGCAAAGATTTCTTCAAGCGGCAAGCTTATCTGGATCAAGAGCTACGGCGGCTCTGCAACAGAATACTTCAAATGTGCAACAGAAACACCCGACGGCGGATTTGTTGCCGCAGGCAGATTCAAAGCAACCGACGGTGATTTCGCTTCACTCGCACTCACAAGCCTTGCACCCGTATTCGTCAAATGCGATACAAACGGCAACATTGTGTGGTTCAACACATTCAAAGGCAGTGGCGCGGACGCAGTTAACGCAATTGCATCCGATGCAAAAGGAAACATTTACGGCGCATGTCAGATTGTCTCAACAGACCTTGACGGCAACGGCAACCACGGCAACGCTGATATAGGCATCATCAAGTTCTCCTCCTCAGGCTCAAAGCTCTGGGTCAAAATGATAGGCGGCAGTAAGAGCGATATCGTCAACGACATATACGCAGATGCAAACGGATGCGTTTTTGCAGGCAGCTACACATCTGCTGACGGTGATTTTACTCTTAACAGAGGCGGCAAAGACGCATTCATCGGCTCCTGCGACGCTCAGGGAAACGTCAAATGGATCAGAACATTCGGCGGCCTTAAGAATGATTCGTTCAATGCTGTTATCTCCACACAGTTCGGATATACTACTGTAGGTGAAACCTCATCAACCAATCGCGATTTCGAATCAATCGGCAACAGCGGTGAAAGCGACGGATTCATAATGTCCATCAATTCCGCAGGTACGGTTGAGCACGTAAAATCAGTCGCCGGCACAGGCGCTGACGGACTCTACGATATCTGCCAGCTTGACAGTAAGACTTACATTTTTGCAGGCGAAACCTACTCAAAAGACAAAGATTTTGACGGCAAGCAGACCAAAGGCTGTGCAGGTGTATTCGGCAAAGCCTATATTTACTGATATCGTTGGAGATGAGCGGTATAATGAAGTTGAATGTGAATAAAATTATAAGGGCAGTTGCGCTGATAACAGCGCTTTGTGCTGTTTTGTGTGCTTGCGGCAAAAAGGAACCAACAAAAGAGGACGAAACCACAACCCCCTCTTCATCGGCAACCGAAACAACACAGCCAACCACGGTTGAATCAACAACTGCACCGGTAACGACGGAACCGACAACAGCTGAACATACAACGGTTGAACATACAACAGCTGAGTCAACCTCTGCTGAGCCGACAACAGCTGAATCAACAACAGCTGAATCAACAACCGAAAAAGTTACAAGCACAAAACCTTCAACAACAGCAACCTCACCTGATAATTCTGCAACTGAAGCACCAACGCAGACCAC
>JAFOBC010000141.1 GCA_017382015.1 Clostridia bacterium | reverse complement strand
TTTCGGGATATATGGCGGACAGATACGACGTAACTGTTGAACAAAGCAAGCCAAGAATACACAGCAGAATATCTGCAACTACATCAGATATGTTCCGCAAAACAGTCAAGGGCTACACCACCGTTACAAACGACACCTGCAACATCGGCATCAGCTCGGGAGATGCAGAATACGCACTTATGCCCGTGTGGATGATGAACACCAAATACAAAGATAAAATGTACACCTTTGCAATAAACGGACAGACCGGCAAGCTTGTCGGCAGCCTACCTGTTGACAAGAAAAAATTCTGGGCGTGCTTTATCGGCATTGCTTCCGTAATTGTAGCAATCAGTCAGTTTTTCTTATTCTGAGAGAGGGTGTGAAATGAAAAAAATAATTTGTTTTTTCCTGTCGGCAATGCTGATTTTTGCGCTGACGCTCCCCTGCTTTACTGCCGCAGAATTGCCGTACCTCATTGACGATGCCGACCTGCTCAGCGAAGATGAAGAACTGTATTTGCTGGCAAACATAGAAAAAATCGTAATCGGATACGGCTATGACATAGTAATCCACACCACACAGAGCACAAACGGCCAAGATATTATCAGCTACTGCGACGATTATTACGACAACGGCGGCTATTCGGAAGACGGATTGATTTTTGTAATCAGTATGGATGAGCGCGATTACTATACAAGCACCAGCGGCACACTTGTTGATTCACTGCCGTCATATGAAATTGACAGCATCTGTGCCGACGCAGTACCGTTCCTTTCGCAAGGTGCATACTGCGACGCTTTCTCAACCTACCTGCAGAATCTTTCGGATTACTTTGCAGGCGGATATTCATCCGACACACATTACGATGAAAGCTCCGATTATAATCAATATGAAAGTGACAGCTTTGATATCGATTACCTGATAGATCCGCTAAGCGATTTTCTTTACGATTTCTTTTATAAAGAACTTGCAGTCGTTATAGTTGCTTGTTTAATCGCTTTCCTGATTACAAAGCTCATTAAAAGCAGAATGAACACAGCTGTCAAGCAAAGCGATGCCGATAATTACGTTATAAAAGGCACTTTTACCGTCAGCGGCAGCCGCGATCTGTTCATCTGCTCCAGCGTCAACCGCACACCCATTAGCAAAAGTAACACATCTTCAGGAGGCTCAAGCCACAGATCTTCAGGAGGCGGCTCAAGCCACACATCTTCAGGCGGTACAAGGCACGGCGGCTCGGGCGGAAAATTCTGACCAAACAAAAAACAACTTCGAAAGATGCCAATCAATCGAAGTTGTTTTTATTTTTAATCAAGCTGAGCTATTTCGTGATAAAGGTCGGCATATCTGCCGTTCATTGTAAGCAGTTCTTCGTGTGTGCCGCGCTCAACAATTCTGCCCTGCTCAAGCACCATAATTGCGTTTGCGGTGCGTACGGTTGAAAGACGGTGGGCAATAACAAAGGTTGTGCGGTCTTTCATAATCGCATCCATACCTTTGTCGATATGCCGCTCAGTTCTTGTATCAACTGAACTTGTGGCCTCATCAAGAATCAGTATCGGTGCACGGCTGATTGCGGCACGGGCAATATTGAGCAGCTGACGCTGACCTTGTGAGAGGTTGGCTCCGTCACCCTCGAGCACGGTATCGTAGCCGTTTTCAAGATGCATTATAAATGAATGAGCAGACGATATTTTTGCCGCTTCAACAACCTCTTCGTCCGTTGCATCAAGTCTGCCGTAGCGGATATTCTCACGCACAGTGCCCGTAAACAGATGCGTATCCTGAAGCACCATTGCAATATTACTGCGAAGTAATTTGCGGTCGATTTGCTCAATCGGCACACCGTCGACAGTTATTGTGCCCTCACTTATATCGTAAAAACGTGAGAGAAGATTGGTAACTGTTGTTTTACCTGCGCCCGTTGAGCCTACAAACGCAATTTTCTGACCGGGCTTTGCATACAGCGAAATATCGTGAAGCACGGTAACACCGGGCACATAACCGAAATTGACGTTTTTAAGCTCAATATGGCCTTTTATTTCGCTTATATCGGCTGTTTCGCACTCTTGCTTTTCAGGCTCTTCATCAAGCACCTCAAACACACGCTCCGCACCTGCAAGAGCTGAAAAGACGGTATTCATCTGCATTGAGATTTCATTTATCGGTCGGTTAAAGCTGCGTGTATAGTTGAGTGAAACCGCAAGACCGCCTATATCGAAACCTCTGTAAACAACAAGCAAAGCACCGATACAAGCAGTTATGCCGTAGCATACGTTGCAGAGCTGATGTGTTACCGGGCCCATAATACCTGCGTTGAACTGAGCTTTTATCTGAGCCTTGCAAAGCTCATCATTAAGATATTCAAACTCTTCTACCGCAGTATCCTCGTGCTCAAACACCTTGACAACCTTCTGACCCGATATCGTCTCCTCCGCAAAACCGTTTAGCATACCGAGGTTTTTCTGCTGGCGAACAAAAGCACCCCTGCTGGACTTGATAATACGCTTGCTTGCAAGCGTGAGAAGCGGAGTCATAACAATTGTTATGCCGCCTAAAATCGGGTTTGTATAAAGCATAAGTATAATTGTACCGATGATTGTTATACCACCCGACACAATCTGTATAAGCGTAGTGTTGAGCATTTCGCCTACGGTATCAATATCGTTTGTGAACCTGCTCATTATGTCGCCTGCGGCGTGAGTATCGAAATAGCGTATAGGCAGGGTCTGGAGCTTTGAATAAAGCTCATTGCGCATAAGCCTGAGCGTACGCTGTGAAACGGTGAGCATAAGACGCTGCTGAAGCCATTGGGTAAGCACAGCCACACCGTAGACTGCCGCCATCAGCGCAACACCTTTGGCAAGACCGACAAGCCTGTCGGTTATATCTGCCTGCAAAGGGTCATAGTAGAGGAACTTATTCATAACGGGACGCAGCATATAGGAAGCGGCCAGCGTTGCCAAAGTCTGAATAACGGAGCAAATAAGCGCAATTGTCAACAGCACTTTCTGCTTTGAGAGGAAGCTGAACATTCTGCCTATTGTCTTGCGGAGATTTTTAGGCTTTCCGCTCGCACGCATTGCACCGTCCCTGCCACCTCTGCCTGCAACATCCATTTCTTTAGCGCCTGATTTGGATGAGGATGATTGAGAATAGCGCTTGATAAGGTTTTCTGCACGGAGTTTATCCATTGCACTCATCCTCCTTATCCTTCTGAGAATAATAAATCTCGCCGTATTCACAGCAGGAGGCAAGAAGCTCTTTGTGAGTGCCGCAACCGACAACCTTGCCGTGGTCGAGCACAATAATCTTATCCGCATCAACAACGGAGGTAATACGCTGGGCGATTATAATTTTTGTAACGTCAGGCAGTTCCTCACGGAAAGCCTTACGAATCGAAGCATCCGTAGCGGTATCGACAGCACTTGTCGAATCATCGAGAATTATTATTTTAGGCTTTTTGAGAAGTGCTCTCGCGATACAGATTCGCTGTTTCTGACCGCCCGAAAGGTTAGCGCCTCCCCTGCCGAGGAAGGTACCGTACCCATCGGGAAAAGAACATATAAACTCATCTGCCATAGCAACTCTTGCCGCATGGTGAAGTTCTTCTTCCGTTGCATTTTCGTTGCCCCAACGCAGATTTTCGGCAATCGTGCCAGAAAACAGCGTATTCTTCTGAAGCACTACGGCAATTGCACGGCGGAGATTGACCAGGCTGTAATCGCGCACATCCGTACCGTCAACACTGACCGAACCCTCATCGGCATCGTAAAGCCTTGATATCAGCGACACAAGCGTTGTTTTACCGCTGCCCGTTGAGCCGATAACGCCGACAAGTTCACCCGAATTTATTGAGAGACTGATGCCGTCGAGCACCTTTTCTTTATTCTTCTTGAAGTAGCGGAAAGAAACGTTGCTGAATTCAACAGAGCCGCTCATAACCTGCTTGTCTTTATGCTTTGCATCATCGTCGGTAAGATCGATTTTCGCATCCATAACCTCTGAAATACGCTTATCGCTTGCCGCCGCTCTTGTGCCCTGAAGAATGATATTAGCAAGGAAGTTAAGTGCGGTAAGCACCTGAGAAAGATAAGTTATAAAGGCTGTAAGCGTACCAAGCTCCATATCGCCAACCATTATCTGCTCGCCTGCGACCCACACAACACCAAGCGTTGCGGCATTGACGGCAAAAGCTGACACAGGCTGCATAAAAAGCATAACCTTGAGTGCAGACGTACTTTTTTCGACAAGGTCCGAATTGACAGCCGCAAACTTGATTTTTTCAAACTCCTCACGCACAAACGATTTTATAACGCGCTGATTGACAACAGTTTCACCGATATCGGAGTTGAGTGTATCAAGCGCCTTCTGCATCTTGGTATAGCGCGGAGAAGCAAGGCGGATAATAACTGCAATTGTAACAGCCAGCACAGGCATAACAACAAGAATTACAAGCGCAAGCTTCGCATTGAGCATAAATGACATTATCAGCGCACCGACAAGCATAATAGGGCTTCTGAACATACCGCGCAAAAGAGTCTGCGCAAAATTCTGCACCTGAGTGATATCGTTGGTGATTCGTGTGATAAGCGAGCCTGTAGTGAACTCATCAATATTATTGAAGCTGAATTTCTGAATCTGTCTGAACACATCTGCCCTGACACCTGCCGCAAGGCGCACCGACCCACGCACGGCAAAATTAGCGCCGAGCACACCCGTTATCATCATCGCAACAGCAAGAAGCGCCATAAAAATGCCGTTTTTAATGATATAAGGCACGTCGCCGTTTGCCGCACCGACATCTATGATATTTGCGTTTATGTACGGCAATATGAACTCACCGCACGCTTCAAGCACCATAAAAAAC
>JAFOBC010000140.1 GCA_017382015.1 Clostridia bacterium | reverse complement strand
GCCAAGTTCTTCGTGCTCATTCCTGCAATCTGCAAGGTATTTTCTCAGCGACTCGCTCTTTACGTGACCTATAACATCGTCAATTGAGCTGATGCCCATCTTAACACCTGCATCACATTCTCTGAGAAGTTTTACGGTATCCTGTTCTATCATAACTTTTCTCCTTTCGTCAGACAGAACAAGTATTTGCAAAAAAGAAGCAATTATGCCTTTTCAAACATATCCGCAAGATATTTATCGGCCTTTGCAAGTGACACGATGCCGTCAAACACATTACCCGGTGTACGTCCGCAGAGATAGCTGTCACTCTCCAGAGTGAAATATCCGGTGTAGCCTATCTCTTTGAGTGCTTTTACAACAGACGCAAAATCAATCTGCATTGACATCGGAATCTGATGAGAATCATGCCACTTGTCGTTATCGTGGATATGGAGCGCCTGAAGATGCGGGCCGAGCGCCTTAATCATATCGACGGCAGTTGTGTTAAGACCGCGCATTTCAGCGTGACCGATATCAAGGCAGGCAACCAAAAACTCATCGTTAACCGCCTCCAGATACGCAAGGAAACTTTCCGGGTCGGAACAAGCAGCAGGCGCCGCCTGATCTTTCTCACCGTCCCAATTCCACATATTCTCCGTAGCAATTTTCACACCACAGCTTTTTGCAAACGGAAGCAGTTCCAGGTACATCTGTGCGTTTTCCTGAGCAGATTTATTGTTATCAGGATGGATAATGCAGATGTTTCCGCCCGCCTCTGCCGTACACTCGATAGCACGCTTAAGGTATGAGCGGATTTCTGCGCAGGCTGTCGGGAACGGCGCGTGCGACTGGTTGCAAACTATACCGTTATCCAGACCGATTTGTTTGAGTTCGCGTGCAAAAGCGAGATAATTACCGCCCGCGAGCGGATGATCGGTCGGCAAGAGACGCTTATTGCCCCAATCATAATTACACATATCGAACATCGAAAAATCCCAAGCATCGAAGCCTGATTTAGCAACCAGCTCAACAGCCCTTTGCTCACCGATAATTTTGGCGCACGAACCTATTTCTGTTGAAATTTTCATTTTCCTGCCCCTCTCTGCAGTAAATTACGAGCTGATTATACCACATCTGTAAACAATAATTGTTTTCGGTATTGTAAATTTTGAGGATATATATTAAAATTACGTTATCAATAAAGCGAGGTCTGTATATGAAACAGCTTCTGAAAAAAATAATAAACCTACGCACAAGGCAGAAAATAATTAGCATCATATTCGGCATATGGTGTGCTTTTTGCAAATGTATGCCGCTGAAGAACAGAGTGCTTTTTTACACAATACGAGCCAACGGCAAGCTCGCAGACAACAGCCTTGCCGTATACAATGCGCTTGATTGCAACAAGGCAATTTTTGCACATATGCTGCCGCACTCACTGCGTCTCGAGTTCGTCGCACGCTATCAGCTGCTGACAAGCAAGGTAATAGTAACCGACGACTACGTACGATATATGCGCTGGATGAAGCTGAGAAAAAAACAGCAACTTATCCAGATCTGGCACGCCTGCGGTGCATTCAAAAAGTTCGGTCTTGATGCACCGTCCAAGCTCACCCCTGCCGAAGAAAAAGCAACGCACGCACAGTACACCGCTGTTGTAGTTACATCCGAAAGCTGCAGAAAGCACTATGCCGCCGCATTCGGCACAGATAAAAAAATCTGTCTGCCGCTCGGTCTGCCCAGAACTGACAGCATTGTAAACGGGGCAGAAAAACTGCGTGAGAGTGTATACAGCCGCCACCCCGAATTTACGGGCAAAAAGCTCTACCTCTACTGCCCCACATTCCGCGAAGATGACGGACAGCAGATTGAGTTTGACACAAAAATAAACTGGGCTGAGCTGTCCGAAAGCTTAAACGATGACGAAGTGTTCATCATACGACGTCACCCAATTATGAAATACAGCCTGACGGACAAAGAATACAGCCGTATTTTTGACCTGAGTGATGAATCAACGCTTGAGCTTACAGCGGCAAGCAGTGCCATCATAACAGACTATTCCTCCGTCATATATGATGCCTGCCTGATGAACGTGCCGTGTGTATTCTATTGCCCCGACGTACAGAAATACGAACGAGGATTTTACCTCAGCTTTCCCGATGACCTGCCGGGCGAAATGATTACCGACCCGACAGCACTCATCAGCACGGTAAGAAAAGCCGCAACGTCACCCGACAAAGAGAGAGCAGAAAAATTCAAGGCCGATCAGCTTTCAGCCTGTGACGGTAAAAGCAGTGAGCGCATTGCAAAGCTCATAAAAGAATATCTCAAATAAAAAAGGACTGTTTCCGATGAACAACGGAAGCAGTCCTTTAACTTATTTTTTTAGCTTGAGGAAAAGCTGTGCACCGAGCTTTATAAGCGAATCGGGCAAAAATCCGAATTTTGGTGAGCGCTTGAGAAGCGACACAACCTTAAACAGCCTCGGATCAAGCTTTTCTTTGCCGCTGAAGCTGAGCGTTATCTTGCCCTTGGGTTTTGCAGAGCCGTCAACAACCTCAAACAGCGGCATTGACTGGGCATAAAGCTCACGCTGAAAATCCTGCGAAAGATTTTTGACCTTCACGCTGATAAACGGCTTTTCGGCGATCTCCTCTTTCGAAAAAAGAGGCTTGCCTATATCCTTGATTTCTCTTGCACACTTCGCTTTTGTGGCATCTGTCATACGAGATGTAAGCATAGCGCAACGCTTGCCGATAAGCTCAAGCGATTCTTTATCCGTGCTGAGCCACAGACGGCGGTAAAACTCATTCATAAGCGCAAGGTAATCTTTAAACAGCAGCTCCTGCAGATACTCTTCCTTCAGCTCGGGAGCATCCTCAAATGAATCATCAGCCACCGCATAAACAAAATCCATCGATTTTGAAAACTCGCTTATAAGTGATGCATTTACCTTATGCGTAACCGAGCCTGCGTGCTGGCGATACATAAACAGCGCATCTGCAACGCCTGTTATTTTCGGCTTTACAGTATGCACAAACTGCATAAAGAATGCACCGTCTTCACTATACCTCATCGGCGGAAAACGAACAGAGCTGTTTTTCAGCACGTCCGCCTTATAGCACTTGTTGCTGACGATAAAGTTTCGCAGCAGGCGCTTATCGTAACAGCTTATTTCTTCAAGCTTTATAAGCTCGTCAACTATCGGGTTATACTGGCTGACACCGCTACCAAAGCTCTGTGTTCTGAAAATCGCAAGGTCTGCAGAGGTTGACTGCATTGCGGCATACAGCTTTTCTAGCGCACCGTCACCAAGCAGATCATCGCTGTCGATAAAAATTATGTATTCACCCTGAGCGCACTCAATGCCGTTATTACGCGCGGCAGACACACCTGCGTTATCCTGATAAACAGGTCTAATACGCTCATCTCCGGCAGCGAATGAATCAATAAGCTTCTGCGTTGAATCAGTTGAGCCGTCGTTGACTACAATTATTTCGATATCTTTTTCGCTTTGTGCGAGCAGACATTCAAGAGTCTGTGCAAGATATTCCTCGCCGTTATAGACGGGAACAATTATAGAAAATTTCATTTTATTCACCCGGTTTCTGCAACCATTCAAGCTCCTGAGCAGGAACAACGATATAGTTATCTGCACCCTCGCCTACCCTGAGATAGACGTTTCTGATGCCTGCCTGGATAATATTGCGAGCACACAAAGGACAAGGCTTTGCCTCGTGTATGGAGTTATCGTCGGGATTGACACCTGCAAGGTACAAATCTGCACCCATAGTCTGGTCGCGTGAACAGTTGAGAAGTGCATTCATCTCAGCGTGTACGGCACGGCAGATTGCGTAGCCCTCACCCTGGTGCATACCCTTTTCAATTCTCTGGCAGGTGCCTATTTCGCAGCAATTTTCAAAACCTCTGGGCGAGCCGTTATATCCTGTCGAAACAACGGCATCGTCTTTTACGATAACCGCACCGTACTTTCTTTTCAGGCAGGTGCTTCTGTATGCAAACACCTCAGCACAGTTGAGATACGTATCAAT
>JAFOBC010000016.1 GCA_017382015.1 Clostridia bacterium | reverse complement strand
CTTAAGCAGTAAATAGATTAAAGATAGTAAACTTTATCAGTTGCTGTTTTGTAAACTTTTCTTGTGTCGAGTACGATTTTGCCGTCAAGCTTGCCGAGGTTTTCTCTGAGCTGATTATGACCTACCATAACGACGACAAGGTCGACGTCATCAAGGAACTTGTCAAAATCGTGGTACTGGTTTTCAACCATATCCTCGCTGATGAACGGATCGTAGACCTTCAGTGGTGCGGCAAGGTGTCTCTCCTGGCTTTCGAGCAGCTGAAGTGTCGGCGATTCGCGGCAATCGTCAACGTTCTCTTTGTATGTAAGTCCGTACAGACCGACACGGCTGATGTCGGTAAGTCCGTTTTCTTTCATTATTGTATGTATTCTGTTGAGCACAAAATCGGGCATACTGTCGTTGACTGCCATCGATTCGCCGATTACCTTTGTAAGGCTCGGATAATCGCCTACAAGGAACCACGGATCAACGCTGATACAGTGTCCGCCTACACCGGGGCCGGGCTGGAGAATGTTTACACGCGGGTGCATATTGCAGATTTTGATGATTTCGTATACGTCCATACCGTCCTGACGGCAGATTTTTGCAAGCTCGTTTGCAAACGCAATGTTTACCGCACGGAAGGTGTTTTCAACAACCTTTGTCATCTCGGCTGTGCGTATGTCTGTTACAACAATTTCGCCCTGACAGAATGAAGCGTAAAGCTCTTTAACCTGCTCACCGATTTTCTCATCGTCTGCACCGATTGTGCGGTTGTTGTGGAGCAGCTCGTAAATCATATTACCGGGTATGATTCTCTCCGGTGCGTGAACAAGGTGAATATCCTTGCCGATTTCAAAGCCGTTTTCTTCAATTACGGGGCGTACAAACTTGTCGATTGTGCCGGGAGATACGGTAGATTCTACAATAACCGTTGCACCCTTTCTGCAAACCTCCATTACGCTTTTTACAGCGGAAATGACGTAGCAGGCGTCAATCTTCTTTGAGAATTTGTCATAAGGAGTGGGAACGGAAACGATGTAAGTATCCGTAACCTGATATTCTGTTGAAAACTCAATGCCGCTGTCTACCGCCTTGGCAAAAAGTTCGTCAAGCCCCTCCTCCTTGAAGGTTGTCCTGCCGCTCTTAAGTGTATCAACAAGCTCCTTGTTGTAGTCTGTGCCTACAATCTCTACTCCGTGCGCCGCCATCATAAGCGCCGTCGGAAGTCCTATATAACCTAAACCTATAACGTTTACCATAGTTAAAAACCACCTTTATCTGAATGAAACTTTCGCTTCTGTATGTAATACTTTGCAAATGATGCGAAGTAGAAAACAAATTTGTTTGACTTTGCGGCATTTACGATACCGCTGTGTTCTTGTTCAAAAGGAACGTCAAGCAGTTCGGGAGCTTTCAGCTTTATAAGCTCGATATGAATACGGGACTTCATACGCTCCGCTCTGTCAACTGCCGTCATAACGTAAATTATACTTCTGGAGTTGAAAATGTTTACAAACGGCATACCCATAGTGTTGCGTATCAGATGAGTCTGTGTTGCCCAGACACCGAGCCTGTTTTCAACCGAAAACAAATCAAACGGGTTCACCTTTTCACCGCTGTTTTTTATTTCATCAAGCCACGCTTTCAGGTATCTGCGTGCGCCGTCGCTGTAGTTGTGAAGCTTACAGCGGAAATATCTAGGTGTAGCAAACATAAGCGGAATGTCGCGGTGAAGCGAACACTTGCCTACCTGACCGATGATATCTCCCTCGATTGCGGCAGAATTGCCGTAGTGCTTTTGCACAGTAACCGAAAGCACAAACGCATCTTCGGGGTAACCGTCAATACCGAGAAGAGCATCCATATCAGCCTTTGTTTCGGCAGGAATTTCCTCTTTGTAATGTTGCTTATGGTTGTCGGTTTTGCCTTTTTTTATAAGCTCGAGCGGTACTGTCCAATCCTGGTCGTCGTTTGCAAATTTATCTTGCCAGATTGTGTATGTTCTCAGGTCGGGGCATTTGTCTTTGAGGTATGCATATACAACCCTGCTGTCTCTGCCCGATGTGAGAGGGCACAAAACGTCAAATTTATCGACGTACAGTTTTGCAATGTTATCTATCATCGGTGCGGTGATTATTGCCGCTTCTTCGGGTGAAATTGCCTTTTGCTTTTCTGCCGAGTTTATAAATCTTACTGAATTCTGCTTTGAAAAATCAAGATAATGGTTTGGGATAAGCTGTAGGATTTCTTTATACGGTGTTATATCAAACGGCATTGCCTGGTTGAGCGGGCCGCTGTCACGAATGCTTTGCAGATAGCGGTCGGTTTTAAGTTCAAGCTTATCAACAATCCATTTCGGATTACTGCAACAGATAAAATCACAATCAGACGCAGTATAAAAAACAGGAATACTGCCGGTTGCGTCACCAACGCAGTAAGTGCCTGATTTATCAGCATAAAAGATAACATACTTACCGCCAAGCTTTTTTTCCTGCCCGATAACGTCATCAATATTTTTGGTGTTTGCAAGAATTGTTTCAGCAAGATTTTTACTTTGACCGCTGAAAACATCAACAGCATAACCGAAAACAATCAGCTCGCGGTTATCTTTTTTGCAATAATCAAGCGGAGTTTTTGCATCGGTAAAAAGATTATAACCGCCGATTTCAAAGCTGTTTTCAAACGGATATTCTGTTGGGTTTGTTTCTTTGCTGAGAAAGAAAGAGAATATGCTTTCAGTCATCCTTGCACCTTCGTTTATTTTCTGAATTTTTTAACTACCGCAGGATTACCTGCAACGATTGCATACTCGGGAACATCTTTGGTTACAACGGCACAAGCACCAATTATAGAATGACTGCCGATTGTAACACCGGGCAGAATCGTAACGTTGCCGCCAATCCATACATCGTCACCGATTGTTACGGGACGCTCCTTCTGACGTCCTTGAAGTTTCATGGGCTTCTCTGTATCGGAAAACTCGTGGTTTTGCGTGTATATTGTGCAGTTAGGCCCCATCATAACGTAGTCGCCGATGGTGCACCTGCCAATGAGTTTTGCGTTTATTCCTATTCCCGAATAATTGCCTAACTTTGTGTGTATTGAAAACTTTGCATTTCGTTCAATATTGACCTTTTTGCCGCATTCTTCCAACATCAGCTTGCCGCAAAGGGCTCGAAGCTGCATCTGACCGAGCTTGATGTGAGAAAATGATCTTGGCAGATGTTTTGCAAAACCGCGGTAGAGCACATAACCAACAGCTACTTTTAGT
>JAFOBC010000139.1 GCA_017382015.1 Clostridia bacterium | reverse complement strand
TTCGTTTCCAACTGCGGTGATTTCACAAACGACAGCACAAACGAAGAGTGGGATGCTTACGATCAGGCTTTCGGCGCAATCAACAGAACTTACACCATCGCTCCCGTATCAGGTAACCACGACGGTCTTGGTGTAGAATATTGGTTCAACAATATGTTCGCACTCGATACAAGCGAGAGTGTACAGATTAAGGATGGCGTTAACTACTCATTCGATTACGGCAACGCTCACTTTGCTGTTCTTAACACAAACGATATCCTTTCAATTTCACAGGCACAGCTCAAGTGGCTTGAGAACGATATGAACTCAACCGATAAGGATTGGAAAGTCGTATTCTTCCACAAGGCACCCTACTCACTCGGTAAGGATGCAAAGTGGCCGGATGCTCTCTATCTCCAGAAGTCACTTACAAAGGTTCTTGATGACACTAACGTAGACTTCGCTTTCTACGGTCACGACCATCAGTACATCCGCACAAAGCCCCTCACAGACAATAAGATTGATGAAAACGGCACAACATACGTTCTCTCCGGCACAGCAGGCGGCAAGAGATACGAGGTTCGTCCCTTCCTTCAGAATCACTTCCTTGATACTGATTTTATCGACAGAATCGTTATCCAGCGTGAAGGCGTAGGCTTTGAGAGCGAAGACTATATCGGCGGCTGCTTCGAGGCTGTTGAGATTGACGGCGATACACTTACACTCAAAACATACATCGTAAACGATGCAACAGGCGAGACGATACTTGTTGACGAGTACGTTGTTACAAAAGAGCTTGGCGAGAACGAAATCACATACACAGGCGACAACACAACATCTGAGTTTGAGTACATTCTCAGCGTTGTTCCCTCATTCCTCGGCCTTGCAAAATATGCAATCGGCGAGTGGCTTCCCAAGTTCCTTATTATGCTTCCCGAGCTTCTTTACTCTGTAATCAAGTACGACGTATTCTGATTTTAGACCGTATAAAAGCACCCGAAGGTCATCAGCCGTTCGGGTGCTTTTTGTTGAAAACAGCCTCTTACCCTTGCGGGCAGGAGGCTGTTTTTTATTCGTCAAATTTCCATTTTTGCTGCATTATAACGGCAGGCACGTAGTCGTTTTCTCTTGTGTAGAATGCTGTAATCAATTCGCCGTTGTCCAGCTCAATAGTTGATGGGTAACCTAAATCATCGGTATCCTTACCTTCAAAAATAACGCTTTCTTCGCTCCAGGTTTCTCCATTATCCTCGCTGAAAATTGCCCATATTCCGTACGGTCTGGTTCTGTGGGAGAATGTGGAAATCAGCACACCGGACGAGTGCATAAGCAGGTGACCGGGAGCACCGCTGTCGTCCCTCACAATTTTTACGGGTTTGCTCCACGTTGCACCGTTATCGTAAGAAACCGTCTGGTAAAGCGTGAAAAGGGTTTCATCCTTGTTTTCGGCACGAAGATGGCAGATGATTTTGCCGTCGGCAAGCTGCAGGGCA
Organism: Clostridia bacterium; assembly: GCA_017382015.1. Lineage (GTDB taxonomy): Bacteria > Bacillota > Clostridia > Oscillospirales > Acutalibacteraceae > UBA8612. The sequence continues at coordinate 1,268 of JAFOBC010000139.1, read as the reverse complement.
TGAGGCTCGTAGAAATAAATGCCGTCAAAGTCCTTGTCTTTGTAAATTCCCATTTCGCCGCGCAGAGTCATTTCGCCGGTTTCGGTGTTGATTACGTGTGCCTCGATATGGTTGTGGATGCCGAGTCTTCTGCCAACCCACAAAACGGTGCCGTCATTCAGCACAGTAGGGCCGTGAGGGGACGAAACGGGGGATTTGTATATCGGGCCGAAGGTTTCGCCGCAGTCGTTGCTTATTCTGAAGCTGATTCCCAAAGCCTCTGCCTCATCTTCTGCAGAAACGGAGTTTATGTAATCAAAGCATTCCTGCGTCTGCGGCATATTTTCTCTTTGAAATTCCAGCGTGTTGTTGAAGCTTGTGGCAATAAGTCCGCTCTCGCCAAAAACTGTAAGACCTACGTCGCGGTCATCAAGCACGGTGTCAAAAACGGGTACAGGCTTTGAATACGTTTCGCCGTTGTCATCGCTGAATGCCAGAACACCCTTGCCGAACGGACATATGTGCTCAACACGGTAGCCCGAAGCACCTACGCAGATTCTGCCGTTCTGAAGCTTTGCAATCGTCGGCCAGGCAAAATATGCGTGGTGGCTTTCCGTGTTGGTCATAACAATTTTCGGTGAACCTATCAGTTTAATGTTCAAAAAATCACCCCTGCAAAAGTATGGTTTCATTTTATATAATTCTTGCGGTTATGTCAATGTGTTTGAGTACACTGACAGCAAATGTGCGCCGTTCAACTCCTTGAACCATCAGAATCCGTTTTATGGGACCGTTCAGCGAAAAGTTTTGTTGCTTACAGTCCTTTTTATGGGACACTAAGCTTCGGGTATATTGAGAATGTAATTTTTTAATTATATAATGTATGTGAAATAATCCCAAGGAGATGAAACCATGCCCGACCTTAATGATTTTTATGCATTCAAAATGACAACCTCCGGTAGCGACTCAGGTGGTGGTGAAAACAATAGCTCAGTTGGCGGAACGGGCAGTTCTACTGTGCTGATTGTATTAGCTGTTATTGGTTGGGCGTTGTGGCTTATAGGGAAGTTTTTAGTGTAATATGTTGAAGCATATATATTAATCGTGATATAATTGTTTTATTGTAAAAGGAGTGATTTATATGGACAGAAGATTGAATCCTCTCGATGAAAAGTTTAAGAAAGATATATTAAAATCCACACCAATAAAGAATGCAAATTTATAGTGTAAGGACTGCAAGAAAAGATATGATGATACTAAACTGCCTTGTAACACAAGCAAGTGTGAAG
>JAFOBC010000138.1 GCA_017382015.1 Clostridia bacterium | reverse complement strand
TCATCGGAAACCTTGGAAGCAACGTATGTGAAGTGGTAAGTTGTGATAGGCTCTGTTGTGAGTGATGTGCCGAACTCGTTGAGGATTTCGTATGTAACTGCGAAACGAACGAGACCGTCTGCACTGAGGCTACCTGTTACGGGGAAAGTCTTAGACTCACCACCGTTAAGAGTTGTGTTAGCTGTGTATGTAACGCTAACAGCTGAGTTGTTTGTTGTGATGCTCTTGATCTTGATCTGATAGAGAGCATCCTGATGGAATACACCATTCTTATCTGTGTAACCTGTGTTAACACCTGTGGAGTTGTTACGAACAACGAACTCTGTACCGCTGAGTGTACGAGTTGCGCTGACGATAACATCTTCGTACTTGATTGTGGGATCTTCGAGCTCCTGCTCACCTGTAAGACCAAGGAGCATGCTTACGAGCGGAAGAGCACCGGGGATAAGGTTCTCACGAACGCTGTAAAGACCTGAAAGGAGACCCTTGATGATGTCGCCGAGAGTCTTGTTTGTAGCGATAGAATCGAAGTTTGTAAGACCCTGGGGGATAGCACCGGGGATGATAGCGTTGAGAATGTTTGTAACGAGACCAATGAGAACTGTGGACATTGATTCGTTGAGACCGCCTGTTGAGTTTCTGTCGAATACATCGAAGATGTGCTCAATCTTGAGGTCGAGGATGTTACCGATAATGAAATCGATAAGAAGGAACTGTGAACCTGTAACCTTAGCATCTTCTACGACACCGTTGTCGTTAACAACACGAAGGTTCTCGGGCAGCCAGTTGAGGGGGATGAGTGTGAAGAGAACATCATCGAGCTTCTGCCATGCAGTAGCGTTGGGATCAATCTGGCTTGTGTAGTAAAGGATACCGCCGTAGTTCTTAAGAGCCCAGTCAACAGCCCAAGAAATTGTAGCGTCGAAGCCAAGACCTGCGGGGATATTCATGTTTGTGAATGCGTTAGCATAGTATCTTGCAACGATAGCAAGAACTGCCTGCCAGCCTTCGTCAGTCTCGGGGTTGATCTCACCGGACTGAAGCTTTGCGTAAACGTTCTCTTCGGGAACGAGGTCAGCGATAAGCTCGCAGAGTGCATAAGCAAGAATCTCGCGGAGTGAATCTGCTGAGTCGGGAAGAAGAATGTTGTCTGCATATCTTGCGATAGCGTCCTTAGCAAAGTAAAGAACTGCATCCTCAAGTGTTACGAATGAATCGATTACGTCGTTAGAGGGGATTGTGATGTAATCTGCAAGGAATCTCTCGCCGTAAACCTTGAGAAGCTTCTTAGCATTGTTGAAGAGGTTTGTGATGATCATGTCGTTGGAGCCTGCTTCCCAAACGAGTTCGGGAGACTTAGCTGTAACCATGACATCGAGCCACTCTTTAAGAATGTTGTTGAAGTTTGTGAAGAACTGCTCACCGGGCTTGAAGTTATGCTCGGGGATGATGTAGTTGAGGTTGATAACGTCTGCAAGCTCGTTGAATGTGCCGTTCTCCATGTTTACTGCGTAAACGCTCTTTGCGTTTGCGTCGTAGATGTAGGGAGCCTTGCGAAGGTTTGTGAACCAGGATGAATCATCCATGTAGTAACCAACCTTAACAAGAACAGGTGAACCGTCTTCATTGAAGAGCTGGTTGCCGTCTGCATCATACTCGTATCTGTAGATCTTCTGGCTCTCATCGTACTCTGCCTGAGCGAGATCGTAGATCCATTCCTTAATCTTTGTGTTACCCCACGGAACGAGGAAGTTGTTGTAAGCATACTGAAGGATGCTTTCGAACTGATTGTAGAATGAAACGTCATCGATATCGATAAGGTCTGCAAAGTCGTATGTAATGCCATACTCGAAGGACTCTTCAAGCTCGTCCTCAAGGTCGATGAGAAGATCATCGATGATTATCTGAAGCATCTCGTCGATTGTGGGCTTAACTGCGAGATCCTCGTACTCGACATAGTCGGGAGCATCATCGTCGTAAGCGAGATCGTAAATGAGTGTTCTGATGAGAAGGGGAGCATCGAGGTACTCAGCGATTGAATCGCCAAGGAGACCTGTGAGTGTGGGGCCAAGGTCAAGTGTGCCGTAGCCGTACTTAGCAAGAAGGCTGCTGTTGTCGTTGACAAAAGCAAGGACTGAGTAGAGAACATCAACGTCGGACTTGCCGGGAGTTGTTCTTCTGCAGCCGTTAGCAGCGAAGTTGCCGTCGGGGTTTGTGTTAAGAGCTGCGAATGTAAGCTCTTTACCTACTTCACCTGCGATAGCCTTAGCTGTGTTCCAAACACCGCCGTTGTAGATATCTTCAAGTGAATCGAGTGCAACGTCGATGCTGCTGAAATTGAGTGTAACGTTGAGGACAGGAATCTTGAAGGAGTTAGTTTCCAGGTCCGCAAGCATTGCATCAATAGCATCGAGTGCGATTGAAGCCAGCTGCTCTGTTGTGAAAACGGGCTGGTCAATGCTGTCGTAGCTTGTGATAGCATCGTCCTTGTAGTCTGCGTATGCTGCCGATGCACCAACTGCAAAGGTAGAGAATACCATAACTACTGCAAGGAGTATGCTAAGGAGTTTTTTGGATTTACTCAAGTTGTACACCTCCATTGAATTTTGCGGGTTGCCCCGACTTTTATTTCGGCGCCCTTTAGGGCGGCCAACTGCCGATGGTTAATTTTTTGCTTGCTGCATACCTCCTTCATTTCTTGCCGCAAAAACCAATCTGCCGTTCAAGGTAGGCCGATAGCTCTGCTTATTCATCAGACGCCGTCGGCATACTGTTTGCTTTTCAGCATGACCGGTTTTCGACGGCGGGTTTTATTGGCAGAAGCAATTTAACTAAATCGGGAATGGCAATTGGGGGCACTACCCCCTTTGTCATTCTGGTAGTCATCATTATATTAATACTTTATAAGGGGGTTTGTCAACAATAAATAACGAATTTACTGCGGATTGTGTTTTTTGCACAACGGAAAAAAGTATTTTTTGTGCACAAATACAGCTGAATATGTGTTTGTTTTTTTAATGGTACTGCATATTGTGTATCGGGTTTCTGAGCGCCTTATATCGAACCGTAAAATATGACAAAATACACCAATATTCCGCTGTTCTTGTTTAATATTAAGATGTAAATAATATTATAATATATATAACAAAATCGGCACAGACCGTCTGATCCGTGCCGATTGTTTGCTGATTATTCGTTTGTTGTGTTTTCGCTGCTGTTTGTGCTGTCTGCAGGTTTTTCAGCGGGCGCGCCGTTGTTGCCGTGTTTCTTGTTCTTTCTTCTGAACAGACCGTAGCCGTAACCATAGCCGTAGCCGCCGCGCGAGCCGTAGCCGTAGCCGTAACCGCCGCGTGAGCCGTAGCCGTAACCGCCGCCGTAACCATAGCCGCCGCCATAGCCGTAACCGCTGCCGTAGCCGTAACCGCCGCCGTAACCGCCGCCGTAGCTGCCGTAACTGCCATAGCTGCCGTAGCTGCCATAGCGCTTGCGGATACCGTTACCCTTATTGAGGATTTTGCCTCGTGACTCCTGCTCGTTCATTGTGAATACAGCGCCCGCAATCTCAATATTTGTTGCGGCAATTTCGTCAAGAGTTTCGTTGATTTCAGAAATCTTGGCGTGCTCTTTTCTGATTGCGAAAATCATTGCATCAGCGAGCGTGGAGATAACCAGGCTGTCGGATACAACACGGGTGGGCGGAGTATCGATAATGATGAAATCAAATTCTTTTCTTGCTGTTTCGAGAACCTCGCGCACCTTATCAGCGTCCAGAACCTCAGATGACTTCTGGGTGATACCGCCGCTGGGAAGGATAAAGAGACCAAGGCTCTTTACATACTTGACGGACTCTCTGTATGTTGATTCGCCCTTGATAATCGGGATAAGACCGGACTTATCATCGTACTTGACGCCGATTGTGCGAAGAACAGCAGGCTTACGAAGGTCAGCGTCGATAAGAAGAACCGACTTGCCCTTCTGTGCAAGTGAGCAGGCGATATTGATAGCAACTGTTGTCTTACCTTCGTTCTCATATGTTGACGAAACGAGGAAGGTTTTGAAGCCTTTGTTGTTTGCAAGGCCCTCAATTCGTGTACGGATTGATTTGAAGCACTCAACAAACGCGAAGCTTACCTTATCCTCATCAGTTATCAGCAAGCCGCCGGTAAACATAGGCTTTTTGTTGATAAGACCTGTGCTCTTGCCGACATAGGGGATTGAGCCGATGATGGGTGCGCTTGTCTTGTTGCGGATATCGTCTATATCCTTGACTGTATCGCTGAAGATTTCAACAAGCACAACAATTGCGGCAATCAGGAATGCACCTGCAAGGAATGCAATAAGCGCAATCTTAATTGCGTTGTCGCTGTTATTTATTGAAGGCTCGTCGGGGTAGTTGACAAGGCTGATACCGAGTGTGCTTGATTTGCTGCGAAGATAATCGGGGAACACGTCGATAATAGCGTCCATAAGCTCTTTACAGAAAACCTTATCCGTACCGGTTACCTGAAGGTCAAAGAAATCCTTAACCTCGGTATCGTTGACGGAGATTGCACCTCTTATCTGAGCAGGGCTGTACTTTTTGCCCGTTGCCTCAACAAGGCGGTTGACCATAATATCTGTCTTGAGCTGATATTTGAAGCTGTCGTTGTTATTATTCTCATAGCCGACAATAACCGTAACAAGCTCTTCCTTGCCGTTTTCGTCTGCAACCTTGATATACTTTGTTGTTGTAAACTGTAGCGTTGCGTTGACAACGTAGCTTTCAACATAGGTTGCCTTGGCAAAGAAATAACCTGCGGAGGCAAAGATAACGCCGACCATTACTATCGCCCATACTCTTCTGAGAATGGCGCGAAACAAACGGAATATATCAAAGTTGGAACCATCAGAGAACAAACCGCTGCCCATAAGGCTATTTGCGGCATCTCTTCTACTATCCTGCATCACAAAACATCCTTTCGATGATTACGCTGTAGGCTTGCGTATCATAGTTTATTCAAAAGCAAACTCTGAACGAGTATTACATAAATCTCTTCCTGCGGATGGGATAAACCCTGCCTCTGTCAAGCTGACCGTCTGCAAGAATTACAAGGGCGTTCTTGCTCATCAGCCTGTCATACGTGTCAAAATCAATTGTAACGGGGAACATATCGCGCTGTTCGAGCAGATTATTCGGGCGGTGTGCAAGAGAGTGTGCATCCGAGCCGATAAACGAAGCCATACCCGAAGCCGCCATTGCGTAGGCAAGCTCCCGCGATTCGATTCCGCCGAAGCCTGCAAGGCTTGAGGAATTAAGCTGGAACAAAACACCCATATCTGCAAGGTGATTTGCTATATCGTAATTCTGCTGTATGAAACGGTATCTTTCGGGGTGAGCTATTATGGGGTAATAGCCCCTCGACTTGATCTCTTCTACATATTTTAT
>JAFOBC010000137.1 GCA_017382015.1 Clostridia bacterium | reverse complement strand
GTCACCCATACGTGCAATATCAATACCGCTATTGTTATTAAAAAGACCCGTCTTGTATGCAGGACACCAAGTTTTACCACCGTCAGTCGAATCGCTTCGGTAGATGTATCTGCTGTTTGTACGCACAAGCATATGCACATTATCGGGTTCAGATTCCCAAAGAGTAGGCTGAATCATAGCAACAGTTTTGCCGTAGCGTTTAGGACGCTCTACATAATCAGTCATAGTCCAGGTCTTGCCGTTATCGTCAGAAATATCGGTAAAACAGCGCCAATCTTTATTTTGTTCAGTTGAAGAAGGCGCAACAATTCTGCCGCTCTGAAGCTTAATAACCTTATTTTTAACCGGACCTCTGCCGCCGCTTGTATCGCCGGGCACCAACTCAACAGGTGCAGACCAGGTTTTGCCGCAATCTGATGAAGTGCTGAAATAAGTCTGCCAATCGGGAATCTTCTTTCCCACCTTGAAGAAAAGAGTCAGGCTGCCGTCATCATTCTTGAAAAGCACGGGATTCCAATGAGGTATCTCAAGATCAGCAGTGATACGAACAGGCTTGCGCCATCCGCCTCTGTCTTTACTGGAAAACCAGATATCAACATCATCATGACTCTCATAGGTTCCGCCAAACCAAGCAACTCCGTATTCACCGTTAGCCATTTTTATAACTGTTGATGCGTGGCAGGATTTTGTGGGTGCATTGGATTCAAGAAAAACGAACTCGCGCTGTATATCTAATTTCATAACAAACTCTCCTTGCAATTTATTAATTATAGAATAACAAAGCTAATGGAAAAAAGCAAGTATTTTTATATTAACAGCGGCATAGAATTACGCGAGGTGCTGTTATGCGAAATGCAAAACTTCTGTTAATAAATACACTTATACTGACTGCAGGCGGATTTATAATGCGGTCTGTTGCAGTATCATTTAACGTATACCTGACTAATAAAATCGGCGCAGTAGGCGTTGGTCTGCTTCAGCTCATTACAACAGCATATGCTTTAGCTGTTACTTTTTCGTGTGCGGGTATAAAACTGGGCACAACTCGTCTTATTGCCGACTCAGCTTCGGAAGACACAAAAAGCTTGATTAAATTATGCATAAAATACGCATTAGCGGCAGGTTTATCAGTCAGCGCAACTCTTTATATTTTTTCTAACGTAATAAGTAAATATTGGATTGCTGACACAAAGGCAGTTTTATCGCTGAAGATCCTTTCTGTCAGTCTTATTCCCGTTTCAGTTTCAGCCTCGCTCAGCGGCTATTTTACAGCTACTAAATCAATGCTGAAATATTCATCAGTACAGCTTATTGAACAGATTGTTAAAATCGCAGTAACAGTAGCAATGCTTAATATATTCTCAGACAGAGGCGTTGAATACGCCTGCGCAGCGATAAGTATAGGTCTGACGGTTTCAGAGTTTTTTTCTGCAATAACTGCATTAATAATCTACCATCGAGTAACAAGCAAAACAAAAACAACAAAAACTAAATTATACCCATTAAAAAAACTGCTTAACATAACCTTGCCTGACGTAATCGGTTCAGGGTTTCGCTCAGTGCTGTTAACAATTGAACACATGCTTATACCTGCAGGGTTAAAAAAATCAGGAAAAGACACCGATCAGGCTATGGGGGTCTACGGTTTAATTCATGCAATGGCATTACCCATCGTGCTCTATCCGTCTGCAATCCTCTCTTCTTTTTCAACAATGCTGGTACCTGAATTATCAGTTCAAAGGAGCAAAGATAACCGCAAACAAATCAGTTTTATTTCAACGTCATCGATAAAATACACTTTGCTTTTTGCTATAGGAACTTCGCTGTTTTGCTATACATTCAGCGAATTAATTTCATATGCAATATATTCCAGCGCTGAATGTTCTGAATATATACGGATTCTGAGTGTTCTTATTCCCGTTATGTATTGTGACACTGTAACGGACGGACTGCTGAAGGGTCTTGACCAACAGAGTGCTTCAATGGCGTATAATATTATAGATTCCGCAATTTGTGTATTGCTTGTATATGTGCTGATTCCGAAATACTCGACATCAGGCTATGTATTTATTCTGTTTCTTAGCGAAATACTAAACTTTTCAATGAGCATCAACAGACTCATAAAAAAAGCTGAATTAAAAATTAATACAATTAATGATATTTTCAAACCTTTGATTGCCGGTTTAATCAGCAGCGGTACGATAAACATCTTTAATATAACGTCAAAAAAACATAGCGTAGCAGCATTACTGATGTACATTATTATATTTGGTGCTATTTATGTTTTTTGTATTTATGCATTAAAATGTATATCAAAAGATGAACTTAATAAATTTAAAAGTTACTTTAATACAAAGGTTACACTTGACTAACACGGGTGTTTAGATTTATTATTCATAGGAACTACTAAAAAAAGGAAAAATGATATGACAAATTTACTTATTCGTCTGTTTATTAAAAACAAAGACAACGTACACGATGCAAAAGTACGCACCGCTTACGGAACACTTAGCGGAACAGTAGGCATAATTGTTAATCTTTTACTGTCGGCAGCAAAGCTTGTGATCGGCAGTATTACCCACAGCATCACCATAACCGGTGATGCGCTGAACAATCTGTCCGACGCAGGAAGCTCAACAATTTCTCTGCTCGGTTTCAGAATTGCCTCAAAGCCAGCAGATAAAGAACATCCTTACGGTCACGGACGTGTTGAGTATATCTGCGGACTCGGTGTATCTGTGATAATCATGTTTATGGGTTTTGAACTTATAAAATCCTCAATAAACAAAATCATCGAACCGCAAGCACCCGAATTCAGCTATGCCGCTGTCATTGTGCTTGTGCTCTCAATACTCGGAAAGCTGTGGCTCGCTCTGTTCAACAGAAAAATCGGCAAAGCCATCAACTCGGATACAGTTGATGCTGTTGTAAAAGACAGCCTGAGCGATATGGCAGCAACGGCAGTATCTATCGTTTCACTTATACTCTCGCAATATTTTTCATTACCGTTCGACGGAATTTTCGGTGTTGTGGTTTCTCTTTTTGTCATTTGGGCAGGCATAGGTGTTTTCCGCACAACCCTCGCTTCACTTCTCGGTCAACCTCCCGAAGAATCAACAGTAAAAATGTTCGAAGAAAAAATAATGTCATATGATGGAGTTTATGGCGTTCACGACCTGATTGTTCACGATTACGGCCCCGGCAGGTGCTTCGTAACAGCTCATGCCGAAGTTTCCTCAAAGTCTGACATTATGGAAAGCCATGATCTGATGGATGTAATTGAACAGGAAATCCAGAATGACACAGGCTATATAATTACTCTGCATATGGATCCGATAGTTATGGATGATGAACAGACAAACGCTACTAAAGCAATAGTAATTGACATCATCAACGAAATTAATAATTCACTTTCTATACACGATTTCAGAATGGTATCCGGCCCCCACCATACCAACCTCATTTTCGATGTTGTTCTCCCCTATTCCTCCAAAATTGACAGCGCAGATCTGATTGCAGCAATTAATAATAAGTTAACTGAATTTGATACAAAATATTACGCTGTTGTTACCATAGACCGCAGTTACAACTAAATTTTACTCTCTTTTGTTATTTTCAACAAAAGAGGCACTTTTTGTGACAATTATTTCTACTAAAAAATTGTTATAAAAATCTTTTTTAGGTTTACAAAAACAGATATATTAGGTACAATATATGTGGATAACCAAAGCATCCTACACTAAATATAAAGGAGAAACGTAACTGTGAAATTAACTGAGTTTGATGACAACTTCCAGACCATTCCTAACGGCCCTCTCGGAATAATTGCACTTCCCGGCTGTGAGGAACTAGCTAAGAAAATTGATTGGTACCTTACTTCCTGGAGATCTGAGAGACATGCTGAGCACAAGGAAACGCTCCCCTTCCGCGGATATGAGCGTTCTTCTTACCTTATCGATGTTCGTTTCCCCAGATTTGGCACCGGCGAAGGCAAGGCAACAATTCATCAGACAGTTCGTGGTTTTGATCTTTTCATACTTTGCGACTGCTTTAATTATGGCGTTACATATGAGATGTACGGTATGGACGTACCTATGAGCCCTGACGAGCACTTCTCCAACCTTAAGCGAGCAATCAGCGCTGTTGGCGGTAAGGCAAAGCGCATCACAGTTATTATGCCTATGCTCTATGAAGGCAGACAGCACAAGCGTTCCTCCCGTGAATCACTTGATTGCGCCAATATGCTTCAGGAACTCTGCCACGATATGGGTGTTGATAACATCATCACTTTCGACGCTCACGACCCCAGAGTGCAGAACGCCATTCCGCTTAGCGGCTTCGAAAACGTTCAGCCTGTATACCAGATGATCAAAGCAATGACACGCTCAATTGATAATCTTCATTTTGACAAAGATCACCTTATGGTTATCTCCCCTGATGAAGGCGGTATGGGTCGCTGCATCTACTACTCAACTGTTCTTGAGGTTGAGCTTGGTATGTTCTACAAGCGCCG
>JAFOBC010000136.1 GCA_017382015.1 Clostridia bacterium | reverse complement strand
TACTTGTCATTTGGCTTTTTAAAAGATTATACTTGGCAAAACATAAAAAGTCAATATTTAAAGCACAACCTTCTTTTGGTGACGGATATGTAATAGCGCGATTTTAATCTGATATAAAAATATCGGGTATTGTACTCTGGGGTGATGACCTCGGCAGGGTTGAGTGCCGAAACATAAAGACACCCTTTGCTCGAGGCAGTTTGCAAAGCCTTGACATATTGAATTTTTGAAACTATAGTATAATCAAATATTTCGAGAGTGGAGTAATTTCTAAGGTGAATTTTGCTTCATACCTATCAGAAAGACTCCGCAAAATCAACAGATTTATCAAAAACAAAAGGATTAATTAGTATGATAAGAAAAAAAATCGTCGTAGTTTTATCCGCTATTATTGCAGCTCTTATTTTAATATATTTATGTTTTTTCACAAATGTTATATTTAATCATAGCTGTGTAGGAATAACATATTATTCTGGGTCTGGAGTAACCGGAATGGATATTTTAGTAAAATATTTTGAAAGCGAGACAAAAGCAAAAAGATTTTATAAAGAAAATAATATTACTCATTTTGTTTTGGCTGCTTCCGATTATTCGGAAAACGGATTAAACACTAAAGATTGGTTTTCTTCTATTGAATATCCTCTGATAGAGAAAAATAGAAAGATATGCACTATTAATTATGTAGACGATATTTTTGATTCAAGCGAATTATTGACTGAATGGCTAAAATCAGAAAATCTTATGGTATATCATATTAGTGACTCTTTATCGGTTGATAGTTTCAATGGCCAAAACGATTCTACATATGACCCAACAGGCGGTGCTATGACATTTGTGAGTAGAATTCATAAAGATTATACTAAATCTGAAAAAGAGTATATAACATCCATGATTATGTATGGTTTAGGGCTATGTGAAAGTTTAGATTGTTACGAAATATCTATAGAATCAAATGACGAGTTTTCAAAAGCGTATTGGGAAATCCAAATTATTGATTGCTTTGATAAACTACAAAACATTACTATGCCATCAATTATTAGAGAAAATCCAAACTGGAACGAGATAAACATTGAATTTAGTGAACGCATAAATAATATATACAAAACTTTTGTTAGCGAAAAAAATAATGTTACGCAGTCTGCTTTGTTTTCTTCGAGTAAGTTGGCTTTTGAATCTTGGTTATTAACTAATACATTTGACTTGGATGAAGAACCCGGAAAAATAATTGAACAAGTTAGTGGTGATGAAAATTCGGTAATCGAAAACAATACGGCTGCTGAAACGATTAGAAAGCATATTAGAGAAAATTGTGATGGCACATATAAGGATGCAAAAAGGATTTTTGAGAAAGAATATGCAGAAAAAGAATTTTTGTTAGAATATTTTTTCACTGATAAAGAACTTTCGACTATTAAAGAAGTTGAAAATAACGGAGAAAATAAAATTTATTATGAAACTTACGACCAAGGATGGGTAGAGGTAGTGTCATTAATAGGTGAGATTGGCGACGAAGTGGTTTATATAGGCGAGCAAGACCCTTTTGTTGAAAATTTTGTTTGGGAATAAAGAAAATCGCATAAAACTCCTTTGTTGACAGATAATAGAAATGTTATCAAATCAACAAAGGAGATTTTATATATGTAAACAATAGGTATTGTACGCCGAATCGATGACTTAGGCGGGTTGTTATTCCGAAAGAAATTCGTAGGACTTTGAGGATTCGTGAGGGCGACCCCTCTTGTACAACATTGACACCAATCGACAAGTTTTGTATGGCGATACATAGTGTGGTAGAGAGATATAAAATGATATTGCAATAATTTGCTATTGCTGTATAATACAATCATAAAATCCTTTATGATTGGAGAAGTTTAAATGAAAAAACTTTGTTCTGTACTTTTGATATTATGTTTGATTTTTTCGTTGGTTGCTTGTGGCGATAATGAAGTTATAACAGACAATGATACTGGTGAATTTTGTGTTGAATGCGGCGAAGCAATCTCTGCAAAAGACAATTTTTGTAGTTTTTGTGGGGTTAAGATTGACAAATCCACAGACATTGAAACATCACAGAATGAAGAACCCATATCTACTGATTTGTTTCAGCAAGAGCCTGTCGTTCAATTTGATGAATTAAAAAATATAATTGATTATAACGGCTATTATGATTTGTTTATCACTAACGACGGAGCGCTTTACAAGATTGGAAATTTTTCAGATGGTACAAAGCTAAGAAGAGTTGGCGAAGGTATCAAGTTCGTTAAGTTTAGTGATGGTACAATTATTAGTGACAATAATGATGTGTACATATATAATGAAGACGATTTTTCTGTTTCTTTATTTAACAATGGAACGGGATATGTTTTTAATACTAAGATACCAAGTGATGATTATCTTAACTCTGTGCATATTTATATCGACACAGTTAATTTTGTTACGGCATATATAAAAGGCAAAGAAGTTTTTTTGTATGAAGAAGGTTCTAACACGGTTACTCAAAAAGGGGCAATACATAGATTTGATGATGATGAAATAGTGTTATATTTTATTGATGGAACGGTAAAAACTAATAAAGGGTATTATTGTTTTAAGGAAACGATAAACACTTCGCAATATGATGACATTCCTACAACATATATGTATTCTTTAGAAAAAATAACAGATGTGAACGAGGATATAATATTTTTCAAGCGATTTGATTGCTATTACACAGACTACCGTGTTGATAAAAATGGAAATCTTTTTTACGAAGAATCATATTAAGATAACCAATGTTTTTTTATACACTCCAAACGCTTTTTGAAATAATGTATTCAATAGGAATCGGTTTAAAAATCAAAAAACAACATATCGATAAATCAAAGAACGCAAGTATAAATCTCCTTGTTTTACAGATACTAACAACACGAATTTGTAAAACAAGGAGAAAGATATTTATATGAAAGCAACAGGAATAGTTCGTAGAATAGACGACCTTGGTCGTGTGGTTATTCCGAAAGAGATTAGAAGAACTTTGAGGATTCGAGAAGGCGACCCCTCACATATATCATTGACACAGTCAGAAAACTACATTTCCGCTATGCTGGAATTAGAGAAGCGGCTTGGATAAATCCCTTACATATCAACGGTTTCAGGCGTTTGATACAGAAAAAATAAAGACTGCATAGGGTGTCCCCGTGCAGTCTTTTTAATATTAACGGTTCGTTAATCCTCAACCATATTTCTTACCTTTTTCGGTGCTGGAATATCTGCGAATGAGTAAAACTTTCTCGCGTTTTCGCCAAGAATGAGTTTTTTGTTTTCTTCAGATATTTCGGTAGTTTTTTCAATAAAATCAAGGCTCATTTTATAGGTGATTGCCGTCATTGTGCGGGGGTAATCACTGCCCCACATAAGCTTTTCAAAGCCCACAAGGTCAGCTGCTTCATTTATCGCTTTAACGGCAGAGGAATAGGGATAAAACTCCGCATTGAAAAGCCAGGTTATACCGCCGCTTTCATAAAAACGTAATTTGCCTTCGCTTTTCGCTCGGAATTCGAGTGTTTTATGACTTGGTCACAAAATTTACAACTTCCCCTGTGCCAGTGCTCAACACAATATTTAACCGTATAAATATCGGTTGCATGGTAATGCGCTAAAAGCTCATAATAGCATAGTTCGCCATATTCTTCACATCCGGGAGAGTATTGTTTTTTAAAACTTTCTATCATTTGGTTGGCTTTTTCAAAATCTGCACGGCGAATGGTGAAATCAAGTTCGGCAAAAAGTTCGTTGTTCGTAAAAGGCATCTCCGGTTTTACATTTTTCTGATTAGCTTAAATTGCTTGCTTCTATAGAAATGATAATTTCTGCCCCTGTAATTTCCGGGATGGGGAATAACGGTTTCAGGGTGATCCAACAATAAGAAACCCTTTACGTCAAAGCTCTCGCAGATCACACCAAAAAGCTGACCGTCGTTAATGATACACGCTGCCAGATCAAGCGGTTCGTCTGCTTCTTCTGTGTAGTAATCGTCACGGCCATCTCCTGCGTCGCTGCTGCTTTCGTAATCAAAAGTAAATACAGTATGTATATAATATTCTGCTGTTTTGCGGGAAAGCGTTTCTACAAAAGCATCGTCGTATTCTGTTTCGGCAAGGCGCAATTCAATATTTTGAAAATCTTTCGCCCCATCAGCCCGGCAATGACTTTTATATAATTTTGCGTTTTCAAAAGTTTCATCAACAACAGTTTTAATCAACATAATTACCACTCCTTTTGTTAGTATTGTAACATATGTGACGCAAAAAGTAAATCCTGCGGTATAATCTCCGTTTGTTTACAGATACTAACAACACGAATTTGTAAAACAAGGAGAAAGATATTTATATGAAAGCCACTGGAATAGTTAGAAGAATAGATGACTTAGGCAGGGTTGTTATCCCGAAAGAAATCCGTCGCACTATGCGAATCCGTGAAGGCGACCCGCTGGAGATATTCACAGCGCCTGACGGTGAGGTTATATTCAAAAAATATTCGCCGGTAGGGGAGCTGTCTTCGCTTGCCGCGCAGTATGCGGAGGTGCTTTGCAGAGGTGCTAACCGCCCTGTGCTCATCTGCGACAGGGACAGGGTAATAGCCTGCGCAGGCGTGCCGAAGAAAGAGGTTATTGACCGTCAGCTTTCGCAGGAGCTTGAGGATTTTATGGAGCGCCGCGAAAGCTTTGTAACACAGCGGGAGGGTGAGGGGATGTGCCCTGCTGTCGGTGTTGAGCGTATGGCTTGTGTTGCTTCGCCGATTATTGCTGCGGGTGACGTTTCGGGCGCTGTTGTTATGCTTGGGGATGAGCGTATGTCCGTGCCCGCGGCGGCTGATATAAAACTCGTTCAGGTTGCGGCAAATTTCCTCGGCAGACAAATGGAAGAATAAATTCAAGGCAGATGCTCTGTTGGGGGCATCTGCTTTTTTGTGCTGAAAATTTTCACAAAAACTTGTACTGAAACATATACTATTTTAATCATTTTTTCGATTGACTTTAGCGCTCGATATGCTATACTTTTTAAGTATTTTTAAAGAAATGAAGGCGTATCAAATGCAAGTTCTCTTATGTTTATCTTTTGCGCTCGGTGCGGGTCTTTTGCTTTCCCGTATCACAAAGCCGCTCGGCTTGCCGTCCGTAACGTCATACCTTGTTGCAGGTATACTTATCGGTCCGTATTGTATCGGCAGACTGGGTATCGAAGGCTTAGGCTTTGTGTCGATGGAAAACGTGAAATCGTTTGAGATTATTTCTCAGGCAGCTCTCGGTTTTATCGCGTTTGCTATCGGTAATGAGTTCAGGCTCTCTCAGCTCAAAAAAATCGGCGGCAAGGCAACTTTTATCGGTATTGTTCAGGCTGTTGTTGCAACTCTTCTTGTCGATGCCGCACTTATCGGGCTTCATTTTGTCCTTGGTGAAGAAAAGCTTCCGCTTTCGATGGCTGTTACCCTCGGTGCTGTCGCTGCGGCTACTGCTCCTGCGGCAACGCTTATGGTTGTACGTCAGTACAAGGCGAAGGGTAAGCTGACCGATTTGCTGCTGCCCATCGTTGCTATCGACGATGCTGTCGGTCTTATTATTTTCGCTGTTTCTTTCGGTATTGCCAAGGCTATTGAGCACGGCGAAGTAAACGTAAAGGCAATAGTACTTGAACCCATTGTTGAGATTGTTTGCTCTATTCTTCTCGGCGCTGTTATGGGTATGCTCTTCTCCCTGTTTGAGCGCTTTTTCAACTCCAACAGTAAACGTCTTTGCCTTTCGGTTACCTGCGTTCTTTTCACCGTTGCGCTGTCAATGCTCAAGTTTGAAATCGGCGGTGTACACGTTGGTTTTTCAGCCCTTCTCGTATGTATGATGCTTGGCACAATGTTCTGCAACCTCTGCGATTTCTCGGCAGAGATTATGGACAAAACAGATGCGTGGACTACTCCGCTTTTCTGTCTTTTCTTTGTTCTCAGCGGTGCAGAGCTTGAACTGAGCGTATTTACGGATGTAACAATTGTAGGCATCGGTGTGGCTTACATCGTTACCCGCTCAATAGGTAAATATTTAGGCTCGTATATGAGCGCAAAAATCACAAAGTGCGATAAGAAAACGACCAAGTATCTGGGTGTCACTCTGCTTCCGCAGGCGGGCGTTGCGCTCGGTATGTCGGTTACGGCTATGGAGCTTGGTGAGGTCGGCACGATGATACGTAATATCGTTCTTTTCTCGGTTCTGATCTATGAACTGTTCGGACCGGTTCTTACAAAAATTGCCCTTACAAAGGCAGGCAATATCGAGCCGAAGCCCAAACATAAGGAAAGAAAACATCGCACTCCTCCCGCAAAAATATAACAGAAATGCGCCCTCAGCGTGCTGAGGGCGCTTCTTTTATGATGCTCTGTTCATTGCTGCGAGCGGGTCTACGATAACACCGTTTACCGTGATTTCAAGATGCAGATGCGGCTCGTCTGCCTGTTCAACGGGTATTGTGCCCAGCTGACCGATTACTTCACCTTTTTTGACTGTGTCGCCTTTGCTGACTGTTGTGCCGCCTTTCAGTCCGCAGTATTTTGCCGTCATCGTGTTTTCGTGGTCGATTTCGACAACAATGCCCCACATCGGGTCTTCGTATACGTTGGTTACCTTGCCTTTCTGTATTGCAAGAATCTCTGCCGAATCAGCACCCGTGAAGTCTATGCCGTTGTGCACACGCCAATCTCCCATGGTTTTTGAGCTCACCATTTCGCCGTCGGAATAATCCTTAAGGATTTCTGTGCCCAGCGGCAGGTTGAATTTTCCTGTGAAAGGCAGGTTGTCGGGCTTTTCTGTCTGTGTTTCGGTAGTGGCGGATGTGCCCGGCACGGTTGCGTTTGTTGCCGGTATGTCTGCCTCAAGCTTGCCGCCCTGATTATCCCAATCAATTTGGGTTATCGGCTCGGTTGTAGCTTCGTTTGACCTTTTGATGAATGAGTATGTGCCGATTCCCGATGCGGCAACGCAGATTGCAAGCAGAGTTATAATCCCTGCTCGGATAAGTGAATTTTTGCCTGCTTTCTTAAAATTAATATCCATTGTTTTAATCCCTCCGTATAGCTATTTTTGTCTGCACGGAGCTGATTTATACACAAAAAGGAAAAACGCCCGGCATAACACCGAGCGTATTCCTGTAAATTTGAGGGGGTAAAAGCACTTATGCGAGGATAGCAATGCGGCTTTGCTCTCCTCAAGTGCAGGTTTATCATAACAATATCCTTTGATATTCCGATGAATAAACTGTTAAAACATCATGTTTTTTTGATTGCAAGCAGAAAAAAATAAAAAAATTTGCAAAAAGACAAACAAATGTTTGCTTTTTTGAAAATACTGTGCTATAATCAAATCAAACATATGTTCTGATAAAAGAAAAGTGTGAAAATACAGGGGGCTGACTATTATGTTAAACGATACCCAGCAAAAGATATACGAATTTTTATTGGAGAGACTTCAGGACGGTGTACCGCCTTCTGTGCGTGAAATAGGCGCATATGTAGGACTCAAGTCAACGTCGTCCGTACAGGCTTGCCTCGATGCTCTTGAGCGTGAGGGCTTCATCTCGCGTGACCCTCTTCTCAAGCGCTCAATCCGCATTGTCGGTCAGGAAGATACTTCTAACATCAAGCAGGTGCCGATTCTCGGTACTGTCACCGCTGGCGCGCCTATTCTCGCTGTTGAGCAGGTCGAGGGTTACCTGCCTTACACCGGCTATGCCGCCAAAGATAAATCGCTGTTTGCTCTGCGCGTTAAGGGCGAAAGCATGATTAACGCAGGAATCCACGACGGCGACCTTATAGTTGTCGAGCGCACACCTGTTGCTCGCAACGGCGAAATCGTGGTTGCGCTTGTTGATGACGAGGCGACAGTCAAGCGCTTCTTTAAGGAAAACGGTTATTTCAGACTGCAGCCGGAAAACGATTCGTATGAGCCGATTATTGTCGAAGAAGCAATTATCCTCGGTAAGGTGGTTGCGCTCCACCGTTACTATTGATTTTAGACAAATCAAAGGCGGCTGAGTTGTAAATAATTTATTGATATTTATTTGAAATTTGGTATTGAAATTTTATTATGCGCTTGTTATAATTAACTCTAATAACTATAAATAAGTTGGGAGAGATAATTATGATGAGCCGCGAACAGAAATTCTACAAAGAAGGCCTTACGTTTGACGATGTTCTGCTTATTCCCGCAGAGTCTGACGTTCTGCCTAAAGATGTTGATGTTTCAACTCAGCTTACAAAATCTATTAAACTCAATATGCCCATCATGACCGCTGCCATGGACACCGTTACGGAGGCTCGCATGGCTATTGCAATTGCGCGTGAAGGCGGCATGGGCGTTATTCATAAGAATATGCCTATCGAGGCACAGGTAGAAGAGGTTGATAAGGTAAAGCGTTCTGAGAACGGTGTTATCTCCAACCCCTTTTTCCTTTCACCCGAGCATATGGTACACGATGCACTCGATCTTATGAACCGTTACCGTATCTCCGGTGTTCCGATTTGTAACGACGGCAAGCTCGTTGGTATCCTTACAAACCGTGACCTTCGTTTTATGACTGACTTCAACGTTAAAATCGGTGCAGTTATGACAAGCGAAAATCTTGTTACATCTCACATCGGCACAACACTCGCTGAAGCTCAGGACATTCTTATGAAGCATAAGATTGAAAAGCTTCCCCTTGTTGATGAGGCCGGTGCTCTCAAAGGTCTTATCACAATCAAGGATATTGAAAAGGCTGTTCAGTACCCCAATTCTGCAAGAGATGCAAGCGGCAGACTTCTTTGTGCTGCAGCTATCGGCGCGACATCTGACGTGCTCGAGAGAGCAAGCGCTCTTATCGGTGCAGGTGCGGATGCACTTATTCTCGACTCTGCACACGGTCACAGCAAGAACATCCTCAAGTCTATTTCAAAGGTCAAGGCTGCATTCCCCGACATTTCTGTTATTGCCGGTAACATCGCAACAGCGGAGGGCACAAAGGCTATCATCGATGCAGGTGCAGACTGCGTAAAGGTCGGTATCGGCCCCGGTTCTATTTGTACAACACGTGTTGTCGCAGGTATCGGTGTTCCTCAGATTACAGCTATTTTTGATGCTGCAGAAGAGGCTGCAAAGCACGGCATCACAGTAATCGGCGACGGCGGCATCAAGTACTCCGGCGAAATCGTAAAGGCTCTTGCCGCAGGTGCAAGCTGTATTATGGTCGGTTCACTTGTTGCAGGCTGTGAGGAGTCTCCCGGCGGCACAGAAATCTACCAGGGCAGACAGTTCAAGGTATACCGCGGTATGGGTTCACTCGGTGCTATGGCTAACGGCAGTAAAGACCGTTACTTCCAGGAAGACAACCGTAAGCTTGTTCCCGAAGGTGTTGAGGGCCGTGTTCCTTACAAGGGAGTTCTTGCTGATACAATCTTCCAGCTCCTCGGCGGTCTTCGCTCAGGTATGGGTTACTGCGGTTGCCACACTATCAAGGAGCTTCAGGATAAGGCACAGTTTATACGTATAACAAATGCAGGCCTTATCGAGAGCCATCCGCACGATGTTTTCATCACTAAAGAAGCACCCAACTATTCAGGCGGTTGCTGATAATACCAGAACAAGGAAGGTCTGATTTTTTTGAGCAGACGTACACTTATCATAGTTCTTGCCTTGTGTATTGCAGTTGCGGTTTTTGCTATTGGCAACTTTGTTCTTATCAGGAATGAGGATGAATCCTCGACCGAAGAGCCGACGGTTGAGACAACGGCTGTCAACAGCCCGACGGGCGCTGAGAAAACCGAGCCGCAAGAGCCGACAGACGCAGGTGATACTACTCAGATGACAACTCAGACAACGACGAATCCCGAGGCTACAACCTCTGCTGCGTCAGATGCAACTACTGCCAAGGCTCCTGAAATAACAGAAAAAAAGACGGGGTCAGCCGATGAATATGAGTATGCATACGCAGGCTTTAATCCGTCTGTTGCTGTTATAAACAGCGAAAAATGGAATCTCCTTCTTGTGAATCAGGATTACATACTTCCTGACAGCTATACCGTTAAAACTGCCAATATTGCAGGCGGCAGCGGTCAGAAGTTGGATTACCGTGTTGTTCCGTACTACGACAAAATGGTAGCTGCGGCTGCTGCGGACGGAATATCGCTTATTCCCGTTTCGGGTTATCGCTCGCTGGATCGTCAGCGCTCTAACTTTGAACGTAAGATTAATTACTATACGGGACTCGGCCACAACAAGGCAGAGGCAACAAGGCTTGCTTCAAAGATTGTTCTTATGCCGGGCACAAGCGAGCATAACGCCGGCCTTGCAATGGATTTCGGCACAAACGGCAACTATAATCTGGATGAGAATTTTGCAAAGACAGAGGCATTCAAGTGGCTTAGCGCGCATGCGGCCGATTACGGTTTCATCCTCCGCTATGACAGCGATACAACTGATATCACAAAGATTACTTATGAGCCGTGGCATTGGCGCTATGTCGGTGTTCAGGCTGCAAAGGAAATCAAGGCATCAGGCGTAACTCTTGAAGAATATTTAGGAATGGCATAAGGAATATATAATGAAGAAAAAAACACTCAATCCGATTCCGCGTATGCCGAACAAGACGATATGGCTTTGGTGGGCTTGCCGTGCGGCATTGCTTATCTGGGGCATCAACGGCTTGTTCAGAGGTTATACGTCAGAGTTCCTGCAGGGTCTGTTCGCAATAGCGTTTACCCACTTGTGGGATATGTTCCAGATTCTCGGCGGCAAGTCTTTTATCACTTTGTTGCCCTGGCAGTTTCAGACGCATCTTACCTTGTTTATAACTCTCGGTGTTTGTATCGGTTCAACTCTCAATAACAGAACCGACTTCACTTATTCCGATGTTTTCACTCACTTTTTTGCAGGCTTTATAGCTTCAGGCTGGAGTGCGAGGATGCTCGTCATTATGCAGGAGAAGAAAAAGATTCCGCTTGCTCCTTCGATTGCCGCAATGGCAGGCTTTGCAATGGGTGTCGCAATCCTTGTCGGTTGGGAATTCTACGAGTTCACAATGGATAAGATTTACGGCTTCAACCTGCAGGTTTCAAGTCCCTTCACTAATGAAGGTCTTATCGATACTATGTGGGATTTCATTCTCGGTGCAGGCGGCGCGCTGACAGGTATGTTCTGTTTTGCTTTTGCCGATGCAAAAAAGAGAAAGAAAGCCAGTAAGGATAACTGAATAAATAAAAATCCGTTTTCGTCAGAAAACGGATTTTTTTATGCCCTTGCTCATATGTATAATCAATTAACTTTAAATTGGAGTGTGGGTATGTTTTCAGTTCTTAATGTAGCAAGTGAAAAAAGGAGTGCTTTTCGCAGAAGGCGTTGCGAGGTGGAAATGCTTCTCAGTCCCGTCAAGGGTGCGGCACCGTATAAGATTATCAATGTCTCTCCCGGCAGAAAGGGGGTTGACTGGAAAAAGGTTGCTCTCGCCGCAGGCAACAGTGCAGGCAGTATGCTGTTGCCGCAAGGCATCAATCCGCCTGAATCAGCCGATGTAAAAGCGTTTGTGCCTCGTTTTCTGCCGGGGGTTATTATGCTCAATACCGTTGCCGCACTTGCTGCTCGGCATAGCGACAAAAAGCTCAGCGCAGTTGTTGCAGATGAATGCGGCGCTCTTGCAGAATATGTTGAGCGCATTGTGCCTTTTGTGGCAAAAATAACCGTTGTTACGCAAGCTCCCGAGGCGTATTTCAAGCCTTGCGTTGGTATTATGGAGCGATACGGCGCAACGCTGAAAGTTTGTTTACAGCTCAACGGTTCTGAAAGCTTTGATTACGGTGTTTCAGATGCAGATATACCTTGTGCAAAGGCGCTGTTCAGACCTTCGGAACTGCTCAGTACAGAGCGGCCCGTGGATATACCTGAAGAATACATTCGGATGTGTTCGCAGGGGATAGATCCTTTTTTGTTTGTTTGTGCTTTGTTTGAGTGCAGCGGATTGAAAGCGGTCGGCAATTTGACTTTAAAGATGATATAAAGTATAATTTCTATGGGTGATTTAAATGCGTATTATTGCTCCGAATTATTATAAAAAGTTTTCTTGTATTGCGGATAAATGTCAGCACAGTTGTTGCGTCGGCTGGGAGATTGATATTGATGCCGATACATATGAGATGTATCATTTGGTTGAAGGAGAGATTGGCGAAAGACTGTGGAATTGCATCAGCTGTGATGGCGAACCGCATTTTATTCTGGACGAAAACGGACGTTGCCCGTTTCTGAACTCAGAAGGTCTTTGTGATATTATAACCGAGTGCGGAGAGGATGCGCTTTGTGATATATGTGCTGATCATCCGAGGTTTCGCAACTACCGGTCGGACGGAATAGATATCGGTCTTGGGCTTTGCTGTGAAGCTGCCGCAAGCCTGATTCTCGGGTTTGAAGAACCGTTTTGCCTTGAAATAATTGAGGACGACGGTCATGAGATTGAGTGTTCGGCTGATGAAATCGCTCTTAACAAGGCATTTGCAAGTGCGATTGCTGTTGCGCAGGATAGGATGTTGAGCTTTGGCGACAGATGCGAAAAGCTGTCAGGGACCTTTGGAGCGAAGCTGCCCGACTATTCACCGCTTGAGTGGGCAAAGTTTTATTCTTCGCTTGAACGTCTGGATTCGGCTTGGGACGAGTGCCTTGAGTATCTGGGCAAATGTGATAAGCTTGCTGTTGATTATAAGGATGAACGTGCGGCAGAGAATTTGCTGTGCTACTTTCTTTACCGCCATATGGCATCGGTGCTTGAGGATAACGACATTTCTTCAAAGGTCGGCTTTGCCGTTCTCAGCTGCAGAGTTGTGTTGACTCTTGCTGAAAGTTTCGGAATAGAGGAAGCGGCAAGAATGTATTCGTCCGAAATAGAGTATTCCGATGAGAATCTCGCTAAAATTCTTTCAAAAGTTGACATTGAATATTATATATAGTATTATATAGTGCGATTATCGGTATAAGGAGGTGTGTTTTGTTGCTGGCAAAGTTGCAGAGTAATCTGACAGAAAAATGCGGCAAGGCTGTTGATAAGTTTTTCGGTGCTGCAGAAAAAGCGGATAAAAACAATCGGATTAACATAGCAGTTATCTGTATTGCTTGCGTCATTTTGTTTGCGCTTTCTTTCTTTATGAATTCAATGACCCATTTATCGCTGGATGATTACGCATACCACTTTATTTTCATTGAGGATGCAGACAGCGCTGAAGTTATCAACACGGGTGACAGAGTTGAAAGCGTCAGCGATATAATCACCTCTATGAAGGCTCACTATAATACGGTTAACGGAAGAATCGTTCTCCACTTTATCGTTCAGCTTATGTTGCTGTGGGGTAAACCTGTTTTTAACGTATTTAATTCAGTCTTTATGGTGCTTCTGGTAGCGCTGATGTATCTGCACTGTAAGGGCAAGAACAAGCGGCAGAGCGCACCGCTGTTTCTGATGATTGCGTTCGCTGTATGGAGTTTTGTTCCTTCCGCCAGCCTTACTGTGTTTTGGCTTGATGGCAGTATAAACTATTTGTGGGGCTCGGTTTTTCGCTTGATTGCCTTGCTTCCGTACAGATATTATTACGATTCCGGCAAGCTTCCTTGTCAGGCGCTTCTGTTCGTGCCGATTCAGCTTATGTGTGCTGTTGCAGGTTCTGCAAACGAAAATATGTCGGCGGCATTTATCGGCGTAGCCTTCCTCTTTGTTATACTTTATCGCATCAAGGGTCATAAAATACCTGTGTGGAGTGTAACGGGCATCGTGGTTGCGGTTGCAGGCTATCTGTTTATGATGCTTGCACCTGCTGTATCTATACGTCTGGAGATGAATTATCAGGCAACACTGCTCAAGTATATAGTAATAGTGCTCTCCAACGTTGTTATCCGACTTGTGCCGTTCCTTGGTGCCGCTTTGATTCTGGCATACATTCTCTATGCGCTCAAAGCCAAAGAAAAGCCCTGCTTTGTTTTGCCCGGCATATATATGCTCGGTGCGTTTGCAGGTGCACTTATTATGCTGGCTTCAACCTTCTTCCCCGAAAGAGCGTGGTTCGGAATTGTGATGATGGCGATAATTTCGGTAGGTATGCTTGTCTATCAGCTTATTCAGCGTGATTATCCGCTTGTAAGAAACCTTGTTCTCGTAGGTGTGCTTGGTTGGGCAATGTGGTGCGGTGTTTCGTATGCTCGCGGTGCTTATGATGCTGTGCTGGTCGATAAAAAATTCGATAAGCGAGAGGCTTATATAATCGAGCAGGTTGAGCTTGGTAATTATGACCTTACGTTGAGGGCAATTTCAACCGATGAAAAACGTTCTCCGCATTATGACGTGGCGGATATCGGAGATAATCCCCAGAACTACCGCAACAGATATATGGCTAAATACTACGGACTCAATTCAATAATTGAGGGCGAAAACGACGAATATTAAAAAGCAAAAAATGCCGCTGAAGCAGTAAACTTCAGCGGCATTTTTTTATATTGTTCTGAGGTGTGAGGTGTTGTTGGCTGTTCTCAGCAGCGGCGTATTGCCGTTCCTCAACGCAACAACGGTTACTGCGCTGTTGTCGATTTGTGAGTTGAACGTATCTGCGCTCACGACGTTGAGTGCGGCTCTGACAAGGTAGCTGAAGAACGTGCCGTGAGTAGAAACTACTACCGTTTCGCCGCGGTGATATACGCTTTTGACGTATTCCACAAACCTCTTTGCTCTTGCCTGAGCTTGTTCATCGCTTTCGGGTACGGGCAACGTCAGCGTGCCGCCTGCAGGGCTTGGCTCGGCTGTGCAGGGGAGAGCGAGCGGAAAATTTCTTTTGATTTTTTCTGTTTCGCAGCCTGCGGTTGTTGAGCCGTATTCAAGCAGGTCGGGCAAAAGCTCAATTTTTTGGCCGAGCTTTTGCGCGGACGGGTAAATCGTCTGGATTGTGCGGCTGAAAGGGCTCGCGTAAATGTGTGCAATTTCAACACCGTCAAACCAGTAGTCGGCAAGGGCTTGAGCCTGCTTTAATCCGTGCGCTGTCAGCGGAGTGTCTTCTTCGCTGTAGCCTTCGGGTGTGGGCAGACCGAGGTTGCCGTAGGATTCGCCGTGCCGTATGAACACAAGCTGTATTGCAATATCGTCTCTGGCTGTCAGCTTATCCATATTATTCGAAGTAGTAAACTCTTGTTTCGTAGGGTCTTGTTGTGAAGCCGTTGCCGCTGAGCGGATTGTCAGTATGGCTGCAGAGGATTGCCTTGCCCTTGCTCAGGTCGTAGCCTGCCGGAGCTGTGAAGTTTACAGCCTTTTCTGTGTAAGAACAGATTACAAGCATCTTCTTGCCCTCATATGTGCGCTCGAATACGTAGAGGTCTTTGCTGGATTTGTAATACTCTTTATATGCGCCGTATACTGCAATCGGGTTTTCCTTGCGGAATTTGATGAGTGCCTTATAGTGGTTGAAGATTGAGTTGGGGTCGGCCATCTCAGCTTCAGCGTTTATGCCGTCTTTGTAGTTGGGGTTGACGGGCATCCAGGGTGTGCCTGTTGTGAAGCCTGCGTTTTCAGCAGAGCTCCACTGAACGGGAGTTCTTGCGTTACCGCGGCTTGATTCCTTAAGGCGCTGTTTTGCCTTTTCATCAGAGAAACCGAAAAGACGAAGTGTTTTATAGTTATTAACCGCAAAAAC
>JAFOBC010000135.1 GCA_017382015.1 Clostridia bacterium | reverse complement strand
TGCTCCTGTGAGTTGATTGCCGCTCTGAATGCTTTCATATTCTCCACGGCTTTTTCCGCTTCCGAGTATGTCGGAACGTTGTTTTTCTCGAATTTCCTGCTTTCCTGTTTCAAAGTTCTGAATGCATTCCGCTCGATATTGGAGAAGACCTGTGACGGATCCAGTCCAATGTCAACGAGTGCATTTCTGATGATCTGATTGCATTCGGCATCTGAGAAGCCGTCTCTGATATGGTCACGATACATCAGCGATACCTCGTTGTACTTTGCAATCAGCTTCTGAAGACGAACCGATCCGAAATTAAACGCCTGATTGAGTGCGATCAGCATGAACGCATTGTTGGTCTCGCAAGCTCGAAGTGCATATGCATACATGTGTTCTTCATTGCACCTGCGCATTTCCTTTGATGGTCTAATCTTTGATTTCATTAAATCCTTCATCCTCCCTTTTCAATGTTTTTATTCCTTGTCTGCTTCGCCTTTAATGACGTTGATCAGACACGTTTTGCAGAATTCGGTTTTTCTAAGTCCGCAATATGCGCAATTCGCATATATACCGCAGAATTCACATGCGACATTGCCGCACATGTCCTTCACACAGTCGCCAGTGTCTCTTTTCAGACATGTGAAGCGTTCTCTGATCTTGTCAGTCATCGTTCAGTTCGCTCTCCTCGAATAGTTTGTACTTTTCATGCTCCGGCCTGTAATCGGCTGTCACTCCGATGAACTTAGGGCTTCCGGAAACCATGTTGAAGCGTTTTATTCTGAGTGCCTCGAAATTACTGTAAAATGCTATGTTCTCGCCATCGCACTGAACTGAATCAATGCTGTATCTCCTGAGCAGTTCCGAGAAATCGTCCAGGAAGTTTTTTTGCTGTAGATTCATGATTCTATCTCCTTTCGTATACCTGCATTTCAAATCCCATCTGATATGTCGGATCTATTCTGTATTTTGTACAGAATATCCCTGAGTCAAGTGCATACTGGAACTGTGAACTGCTTATCTTGTAATGTACGTTCATCAATCTGATGTAGTAACAGTTTCGTTTTGGCGCGATCTCTGCTACCAGTACCGCACCCGGAGTTTCAGCAAGCTCCATCATGTCTTTTCTTCTCATTGCAATCCCTCTCAATATCTCTATCCCATTTTCGATTGTCTTTGTTCACATAGCTTCTCATGTTTTGAGCAAGATTTTTGTTACGCTGCATACATGCCGGGCAGAGCTTATCGCCGGCTTTTTCAACCGCTCTGGTGCAGATAGCGCAGTGATGCCCGTCTCCTCTCATCTCCATCGGAAGCAGACCTTTTTCGCGCCTTTTCTTTTCGTCGCGCATCCTGCAGTGAGCAAGACATGTGCTGCAATGCACTTTCCCTTTTTCCGCCGGACGCTTTCCGCATCTCACACAGATTCCTTCCTGCTTCAATCTGCTGTATCTGTTTCGCGACCGCTCGTTCTTTTCCTCGGCGTGTTCCTGGTGATAACGCCGAGCTCTCGCCGCCACTTTTTCTGCACATTCGAAGCAATAAAGTTTTCCTGGTTCAGCTTTATCCTTGCAGTAAATACACAAGCCGTACTTTTTCAGCCAGTCACGACGTTCTTTGTAATAATTACTTGCCGACACTGTTATTCACCGCTTTCAAATTTTTTCCCTCCCGTCAGCTCATAAATGCAGTCGCAACAGTAAGGCTCTGACACTTCCGGATCTGCACTGAGCCGCCCGTCTTCACTCAGATGCAGGAACTCGCAGTTTCTCGGAAGTGTCAGTCCATATTCGCATTCCTTACCGCAATGGCTGCAGCGAACGAATGCATGTTTCAGAAAATCGTTTGTGTATCGCTCCATGATTTACTCCTTGTGATTTTCAAAATAATAATTCAGGATATCTTCGAGAGCAACGACGCGCTTGTATATAACATCATCTTCACCTTCCCACCAGTCATTTTCCCATGTGAGATTTTCGTCGAAGTCGAATTCGCACAACTCGTATGATACAGTGTAATCACGTTCGTGACTGTACTTGTACCAGATCTCAAAGACGTAATCTATGCATCGATATCCGCCGGATTTTTTGATAAGTTCATTTATCATCGTCACTGGATCCATTTTGCTTGCACCTCATTCAAGTGATTGCATCGTACATATCGCGAAGCATAGCAAACAGCGTGTCGGTGTCAACGTCCTTATCCAGTTTTACCGCCTTGATCTGATTCACAATTGCTACAAGATAAAACTGCAGATCGCCTTCGCCAACTACTTCAAGACGACCGTGTTTTTCGTCGATTAAATTTGCACTGATAAACTGTATGCCGGTATCGTGTATTTCTTTTGAGTTTCGTCTCAACCAGCTGAACGCGCTTTCCGCTTCCTGCTTTTTCATCACTTCATCATCCTTCCGTAAAGCAATTCGTTTTTCAGAAACCACATGGCCAGAAGTGCCATTGTGACTGCTGAAAAATAATAATTGTGATCAAGGCAAAGTTTCACTCCAATGCAGTTACCGATGAAGAATGCTGCATTAACCGCTCGGTCGTATTTATCCATCTTCTTTTTCGGCTTCGTGAACCTGCTCTTTTCAGTCTGCATGTTTTTTCTCTGCTTTCTTTTTTATGTCATAATACAGCCGGTTGTAATCATTCAGCGTCTTGACCGTTGTGCCGAGGAAAACAAGATAGGATGTCATAAACATGACCTGAAGGAACTTGTCTGAACTGTCACTCTTGTAGATCCTGTTCGTTACCAGGAAGAGAAGCATTCCGGCGAACTGCTGCAGCTGAAGAATGATAACGTTGTTCTTTCGGTGTTCGATTTTCTTGTCGTCAATGTCATTCAGCTTCATCCGGCATGTCCTCGTATATGCGATCACAGATGATTCGTTCAGCTTTTCTCAGCTTTGCCTCGACTGCAATTCTTCGCTGATATTCCATCACCATTGCGTTCTGATTCGTTTCGGCATCACTGGAAGCAACATTGAAGTCTGCGAGAAGTTTATTGTATTTCCCGGAGCAGTCCTCAATTGTTCGGATCTTGTCCTTTGCCTGTTTCAGTTCTTCTTCGAGATCTAAAATTCTGAGACGGAGTTTTGCATTATCCAGTTCGTTTTGTTCGTTTTCCGGGATGGACTTGCCTTTGTCTGCTGAAACAGCAACCGACTTCGGCTTTTCTTCGACTGTTTCCGGCTCAGATACTATAACCGGCTCCGGCTTTTCTGAAAGATTCTCATTCACTGCTCGTTCAAGCTCTTCAGGCACCGGATGCTTTGACATTTCTTCTGTCTCTCTGAGAACCGGCTTTTTGTATTCTTTTTTCGTGACCACTGGTGCGACTTCCGGCACTTCGTAGGTCTGTTCCGGTGATCCATCCTTGACCCACTGATTGTACTTGTTCACACCTGCGTCATAGTTGCCTTTGTCACTCCTGCGAATCTCTTCGAGTTTATAGCCGCTTTTGAGTAATTCAGCGATCACCTGCGAACGTGTGATGCCGAGTCTTTTTGCCTCGCGCTGAATCCATCCGATTTTTCTTTCTGCTTTTGTGTATGCCTCAAAAAGGTCTTTCGATGTTACTATCATTTGTTTTTTTACCCTCCAATAATTTATTCATCGTCGTCGATGTAGCCTTCTTCTCTCATTTTCTCCCCGAATTTCTCGCAGATCTTGCCAGCAGTAAGGTTGAACAGCTTCCGAAGAGCACGCTCGTCGTCAATGCTATCTATGAGCTCACAGATCATTCCCGTGCATGCAACTCCGATTTCCTGAGCTTTTCCGCCGGAAAAAGCACTCATTTCAGAGCTGTTTGTACTCAGCTTCCTGGTAAATGCGAAAATGACCGATAGTTCATGTTCAGTGAAAACCGCTCTGTTTTTAAAGAGCCATTCCTGAACCTGTATCAGCTTCTGTTCAACGTCCTGTCTTGATTCTTTCTTTGTCAAAGTTTCCACTCCTCCGGTGTATTGCTTAAGCACTCGGCACATCCTATGTAGTGCCATCCGCAATTGATACAACTTCTCATGCTCTCGCAGGTCTTTTTCATCATGCTGAACGGATCCTCTCTCCACTGTCTGAGCTCCTCAAGGTACGCCAGCGCAAGACCGAGATCGAAGTTGTCTTCGATATTGTCGGTCAGACATTCCCCTGAGCTTATTTTTGCAATGAGTTCTTCAAGCTCCATTTTCGTCCTCCTATTCCCAGCTTAACGGCTTGCTGTTATGCTCACGAAGCCATTCTCTCGCTTTGTTGCGTTCTTCCGCCGTGAAAGTCGTGATCTCTGGTATCATCTTGTATGCCATAAGCCGCATGACTTTTTCTATTCTTTCAGTGTCATTATTGTTCCATTTGATCAGGTTTTTCTTTACCTCCGGACAATGCCGCTTAATGAATTTTTCAAATAAAGACAAATCGTCGTTTTCGAGAACCGCTCTCACTGCCTGGTCTCTAAGTTCGACCCATTCGGTATCAGTTATTTTTGCTTTCATGCTTCACCTCACGTCTCTTTGATCCTCACGCCGTGAAAATACAGCATAAGCTTCTTCTTGATGATATACTCCTTGGTGCGCTTGCCCTTGACGTCCTCGACAATGTAATTACCGCCCCGGTCAACGTAGGTGAAGTCCGCAATGTACTGAACCGATTTTTCAATCAGTTTTCCAGGCTTCGGCATTCCCTTCTTGTTGCCTTTGGTATAGAATTCAATGCTCGGCTCGTACTGATCCGGAAGGAGAAGGAACGGAACTTGTATCTTGAGATCTGAGATCTCGCCCGCCCGCTCCAGTAACTTCAATTCAGAATACCTGTGCATTTCTTTCTTGCTGTCGAATTCAATGCCATCCAATGTGCATTTCTTGTTTCGGTATTTGTTCATCTTAATCATCCTCAATCAGTGCCCACTGCTCCGGCGGAACTTCACTCAGTTCAAAATAGCACTTTTCAAGAGGCTTGCACCAGAAAAGGCATTTCTTATAATTACACGGAGCGTCTTCTTTTGGTTCGCCGTATGGATCATCACGGCACCCTCTGTCGTCGTAATAACCGTCGTATTCCTTTTCGGCTCTGTGTTCTTCGCAGTAATCACGCAAGACCTGCATTGCTTTGAAGACTTCCTTTTCGTCCGTCATCAGATCCCCTCCTGAATCTTTGTTTTCGCCTTCCAGTAGAAGATCCTGAGCGTTGCAAGGTTGTCTGTGTACTCCCTGACACTGAAAAGGTCAGAGTTTCCCGTGATCAGATCTTCGGTCTTGTGAAGGAGCTCGTCAAGGATCTCTTCTGAACGGGCGACTGCTATATCATGAAGATTTCTTCTGTACTCGTCAACGATCTTTTCTTTTTTTGCCATTGCTCTGCTGTTCCTTTCTTCTCTTTCGGATTGCTGCCATTACTTCCTGGTATGACGGTTCACTCTTCAGTGTCACCGGCGGCACTTTCTTCTGCTTCTGTTTCTTTTTCTGACTCATCCCAATTCTCCTCTTCCTTGATCTCTTCGATGGTTTCCCGAAAAATTTCGAGGAATGCCATAAATACTTTGTAAACGCTGAATATACATATCAGCGTAAGCAAGGTATAAAAGACGACTATTGCGATCATAGTTACTGTTTCCATAGCCGCTCCTTTGTCACTTCTGAAACTTCATCCGCTTACCGCAGAACGGACAGAACCTCGAATGTTCCTGAATCGCTGACACTTTCCGGAGCGCTCTCTTCCGGCATGAGCTGCATATCAGCTCTCCCTTGTCATTGAAAACCCAGTAAGCGTTACTATCCATATTGAACTTTGCAAGCGGATCGTCAGTGAAAAGTCCGGCTGCTCTGTACTCTGACGGAATATAATACTGCGTTGTCAGTCCGTACTTGTGACGAACGTGCTGCACATATTCGGCAAGGACATCGCAGAGCGTCATCTTCTCTTCGTGAGATAATGCGTGATCACCGAACGATTCGATAAGTCCCTGCAGTATTCCGCTTGTTTCCTCAAGATCCCATTTTATCATAATACACACCCCGGCTTTTCTCTGTTTCTCTAAGATATTCGTTTACGCTGCGGAAACCCAACAGCTTGCACATTTCCTTTTTCTGATCTCCGCTCAGCTTGTCCGGACTCGTGTCTTCCCAGACGAGCCGTCGGTCAGATGAAAGATAGATCCTTGAAGCGACAAGTCCGCTTGCAGTCTGCAGCGTTGCAACCGCTCGCGAGAAGAGCAGCGGATCAATCTTGTCAAGCTTCGACCGGATGACTTTCTTTCCAAAGTCCTTGGCTTCGGCGAACGTCAGCTCCGGTGCGAGCTGATAGTGAGTGCTTGCTGTCTGTCCTCTTTCCTTGAAAGACAAAAACATTTGTTTTCCCCCATTTCCTCATATTTTTAAACATGTGCATTATTTGCACAAGTTCAGTCGCTTATGTTCTCCTCCGGCTCTGGCTTGTATCGTTCGACCTTGAGGCCTTCTTCCTTCATGCGATCTGCGAGCCGCTCCCAGTCGAATTCATTCATGAAGATCCAGCTGACACAATCGCTGATCAGAACGGAAACATCATCCGGCTCGTCGAATATGAATTCAAAATGAAGTCCGTCTTTATGGCCGCACCTGTGATAAAACATGCTTCCTCCACCAACACTGAGAGAATGAACCTCCGCTCCACTGTTTACCCAGAGCCGCTCTCTTGTCTGATCGTTTACGAATTCAAAATTCACGTTCTGACACCTCAATTCCGGTTTCGTCGTAATACATGTCAATGTTATTCATGCGCTTGTCTCTTTCCAATTCGACGCTCTTCCTGAGTGCAAGCGACTTTGCGTGTGCAAGGTCGAAATAATAAGAGCTTTCGTCCCGGCTTAATCCTGATGCAACCAATGCAGAAAAAAGAGTTTTTGTCATTCCGGTAATCATGCCGGTAAATTCGTCCGCTCTGGAGTCGATACAATTCCGGATCACCAGTCGCTCTATCGGCCTTTCAGGATTGTTTGCTTTTCTTCTCATCACAATGTCGAAAGACTCCCAGCAACTCTCCATCTCTTCTCTGATGCGATCCTCGGAAATCTCGAAGAGACGGCTGATATATTTTTTCATGTCCGTCATGAATTCTCCCTCCACATTGGCGAAACTTCGATCCCGATTTTCTCTATGGCTTCTTTAATCAGACGGAAGTCTGACTCGTTGTCAATATAAATCCATACTCCGTCGTTCGTGACCTCGATTGTGAATGTTCCGTAATACGGGAACGGGAAATAATCAGTCTGGATCTCGCCTGTGTCAAGGAAGTTGAACTGAGCTTTTCCATGCGGTATGCCGTCATACGGCAGGTAATACGAGCTCACACTGAATTTCAAGTCAGTTGTAAAGCTGAACCCTACATGCCTGTTCTGAATTGAGTATTTCATAATATGCACCCCTTTTAAATCGCTCTGTCAGATCAAAAAACTTCGATTCCGGCTTTTGTCAGCGCCTCTCTGATCTCTTCAACAATCTTCTCACTGGTTTCGAGGATTATGTCGATCTTTTTGGCACAAACAATGATATGCAGCGAATCGTTGTTGAACCAGATCTTCAGATACGAATTCGATATGTCGTCAATCGGATAGATGTCAATACAGCTCCGCCCGTCTTTGTCTTCATATGCCGCAAGAGCCTGACTCGGCTTCGTGCTGAATTTGATAGATTTCCCCTTGTTGTAAATTTCATATTTCATTTTTTACGCCCCTTTGTTAGCTTTTATAATCTTTAAACTCGCAGGATTGGAAAATAATTCGATTGTTGCACCATCTCTGAAGCCTTTTCACGTTTTCAGGTGCTGTTTCTTTCTGATAGATCATCACATAAGGGTTATAACCTAACCGCCTTAGTGTTTCGATCCTGTACAGATCTTCTTCAAACGTGCTGTTATAGTTCGTAAGACAATAGACAATCAATCGTCTGTGATCTTTGATTTTTCCTAATTCAGAGTATCTTACAAAATATTTTTCAAGATCATCATGCGGATTATCCCAGGCAAAGTGCAAATTCTTTGCTTTGACTTGATTCAGGAGCTTAATGTTGTCGGCAGTTAATAGCCGGATATCAATTCCCTGTGTAAAGTCAATCGTTGCTTTGCTGTCTGCAAGTTGCTGCAATAGCCGCTCATGATCCTTGCAGGCTATAAGATTTGGATCCAACAGCTTTATTTCCTTTTGACCTCTCCAGAATTCCGACAAATCAGCCACCTGTACAGATCGTTTTCCTTCTTTGCGTGCTACAATGCAGAAGTCGCACCCTCGGGGGCATCCTCTTGTGAGAAATCCTGTCGCATATTTATACCCCGGATATAAGCTGTAATCAGGATATATATGCTCTATTTCTTTCGGCAAAGAAACGTTCTTGCTCTCGTCAAATATCTCCTTGCCGTTTTCTACTGTGATACAATACCCTGATCCGCCTTTTCTGATCTCGTCAGCATATACCGGATAAACGTCAATGTCTTCTGTAAAACTGAAAACTTTCGATGCATACACAAGATCATAGTGATTGAACCGAAAAAATAATTCAACTTCATCGCCTAATGATTTATGATATGCAGATAATTTCATAGCAGGTAATGAAGGGAAGTTGTGACAATCACTCCATAACCCGATTTTCACGACAACAGCTCCTTTCATTTGTTCATGCTCTTTGTAACACTCTGTGACACGTTTTAAGCCGCATTTCAGAACGTCGATATAATTTCATTTGTTTTCGTTTCT
>JAFOBC010000134.1 GCA_017382015.1 Clostridia bacterium | reverse complement strand
TACTTCTTCCTTGAGCGCTACATGCAGTCATTCCGCGATGAAATGCTTCAGTTTGTTGACGCAGTGCTCAACGACAAAGAAGTACCTGCAAACGTTGATGACGGCCTTGCAGCAATCGTTGTTGCTCTTGCTGCGAAGAAGAGCGTTGCAGAAGGCAGACCTGTTAAGGTTTCTGAAATCTATTAATTGACAAAGGATTGATCTGAATTATGAAACTGACAATGGCACAGGCTCTTGTCAAATTCCTCGACAACCAGTACGTCAGCTTTGACGGTGAGGAAACCAAGTTTGTCAAGGGCATTTTCGGCATATTCGGTCATGGCTGTGTTGTAGGCATCGGTCAGGCACTCGAGCAAGGCGGACACGACCTGAGATACTATCAGGGTCACAATGAGCAAGGTATGGCTCACGCCGCAATTGCTTTTGCAAAGCAGAGCGACAGAAGACAGATTATTGCCTGCACATCCTCAATCGGCCCCGGCGCACTCAATATGGTTACAGCCTGCGGCACAGCAACGGCAAACCGCATTCCCCTGCTTGTTTTGCCCGGTGATACTTTCGCTTGCCGTCAGCCCGACCCCGTACTCCAGCAGATTGAACAGCCAACAAGCTACGCTACAACAGCTAACGACGCTTTCAAGGCTGTATGTAAATACTGGGACAGAATCGAACGCCCTGAACAGCTTATGACCGCTTGCCTCAATGCAATGCGCGTGCTCACGGACTGGGCAGAAACAGGCGCAGTATGCCTGGCTATGCCGCAGGACGTTGAGGGTGAGGCTTACGAATACCCCGAATACTTCTTCCAGAAGAGAGTATGGTACCTTGACCGCAGACCTGCAACACGCAGAGAAATTGATGCTGCGGCAGAACTTATCGACAATGCAAAGAAGCCGCTTATGATTGTCGGCGGCGGTGTTACATACTCCGGCGCATGGCAGGCCGCTCAATACTTTGCAGAGCGTTTCAACATTCCGATTGGTGAAACACAGGCAGGTAAAGGTCAGATTCCGTGGGATTGTCCGCTCAACCTCGGCGGCATCGGTGTTACGGGTGGCGCAGCTGCAAATGAAATTGCCAAGCAGGCTGACCTTATCATCGCAGTAGGCACAAGACTTACAGACTTCACAACCTGCTCAAAATGGGGATTCCAGAACCCTGACGTAAAAATACTCAGCATCAACGTCAGCTCCTTTGACGCATTCAAGATGGATGCTGTTTCCGTTATTGCCGACGCTAAAATGGCTCTGCTCGACCTTTCTGCCGCACTTTCACAGAAATACTACAGAAGCGGCTGGGCAGACGAATTTGCAGAAGCTAAAAAGGCATACGTCGCTGAGATGGATGTCTGCTACAGCGCTGAGCTTAAAAACGGTATTTCACAGACGAGAGCTCTCGGTGAAATAAACAAGCGAATTGCACCCGATGCAATCGCACTCGGCTCTTCAGGCAGCCTCCCCGGCTGTATGCAGAGACTCTGGAGATGCACTCAGCCTAAGACTTACCATATGGAATACGGCTTCTCCTGCATGGGTTACGAGATTTGCGGCGCAGTAGGCGCAAAGCTTGCTGCACCCGACAAGGAAGTTTACGCAATGGTTGGCGACGGCAGCTTCCTTATGCTGCACAGCGAGCTTTACACAGCAATTCAGGAAGGCATTAAAATCAACGTAATCCTCTTTGACAACACCGGTTGGGGCTGTATTGAAAACCTGCAGAATTCCCAGGGCACCGACACATTCGGCACACGTTTCCAGGCACGCAACCCGATTACAGGCTTGCTTGACGGCGAAATAGTACCGATTGACTTTGCAAAGTGTGCCGAAGGCTACGGCTGCAAAACATATACAGCAACAAACATTGAAGAGCTTATTGAAGCTATTGAGGACTCCAAAAAGCAGACTGTATCAACACTTATCGACATCAAGGTTGCACACGGCAGCATGAGCCACGGCTACGACAGCTGGTGGCGTGTAGGTGTAGCCGAAGTTTCCACAAGTGAAAAGGTACAGGCAGCTTACGAAGATATGGCAGAAAACATTGCCAAAGCAAGAGAATATTAATCTGAAAGGACGAAACGCAAATGCTTAACAAAGATAGAGTTTCATTGGCTATTGCCCCCATCGCATGGACAAATGACGACCTGCCCGACCTCGGTGCAGAAAACACATTTGAGCAGTGCATCAGCGAGATGGCACTCAGCGGTTTCAAGGGCAGCGAAATCGGCAACAAATACCCCAAGGACGTTGAAACACTCAAGCACAAGCTTGACGTAAGAGGTCTTCGCATCTGTAATGCATGGTTCTCCTCTCTCCTTCTCTCCGAAGGCTATGAGGCAACAATCGAAGCATTCATCAAGCATAGAGATTTCCTCCACGCACTCGGCGCAAAAGTAATCGGCGCATCTGAGCAGGGCAACAGCATTCAGGGTAAGGCTGTCAGCATTTTCGGCGAGAAGCCCGTATACACAGACGAGCAGTGGGAACTTATTGCAAAAGGCTTCAACGAGATGGGTCGCCTTGCAAAAGAAAAAGGCATGTACTTCACAGTACATCACCACATGGGCACAGGTGTTCAGACAGAGGCTGAAATCGACAAGCTTATGGAAATCACAGATCCCGACCTTGTTTATCTTCTTTACGATACCGGTCACCTTTCATTCTCCGGTGAAGACGCAATCGGCGTTCTCAAGAAGTACGTA
>JAFOBC010000133.1 GCA_017382015.1 Clostridia bacterium | reverse complement strand
GATTATCCTCAAAATGGAGCGAAAGCACAGCACCGAAGGTGATGAGCGTTTCAACATCCT
Organism: Clostridia bacterium; assembly: GCA_017382015.1. GTDB lineage: Bacteria > Bacillota > Clostridia > Oscillospirales > Acutalibacteraceae > UBA8612. The sequence goes on along the minus strand of JAFOBC010000133.1, from coordinate 2,253 downwards.
TTTCGGCAATCAGACCGTCGGGATGCGGCGCAACGCCAACAAGCATAGATGCGTTGCCGCCGACTGAGCCGGTATATATTTTTTCCAATTTAGAGAGAGGCTTGATTGAAAGCGTCTCTCCTTTTTTATAAAACCAGCTTTCGCGCAGAGGGAAGCTTACCTCGGCAGGATACCAGATGAAATCATCACAGCGCTTGATTTTGCGGCGGCTTCCGATATCTGTCTGTGTGTAATCCACCTTCACTTTTGAAACAGCAATCTTCTTATCGGAATCAACATCAACCGCTCTGTACGCTGAGGGAACAACGCTCCATTCACTGATACGGCACACACCTGAGTTATTGCCGCACCAACGTATATCGGGGCCGCAATTTGTTATTGCAGCATCGGGCTGAAGCTCACGGATGAGCTTGAAGTAACCCTGCCAGTCATACGGCTGAAATTTAGCGTTTTTGCGCTTATCAACAGCTCCGTCAAGGCTGACGCAGAATATCTCGCCATAGTTGGTAAGAAGCTCACGCAGGAGATTTTTGAAGAAGATATCGTATGGTTTACCCGAGCCGAAAGTAGGCTCGTGATAATCCAGCGGTGAGAGCAAAATGCCGAATTTGACACCGTATTTGCGGCAGGCATCGCTTACAGCACGCACAACGTCGCCCTCTCCGTCAAGCCATTTGCTGGATTTAACTGAGTAATCGGTGTGCTGTGTCGGCCAGAGGCAGAATCCCTCGTGGTGCTTGCAGTTGAGAATAATACCGCTCATACCCGAGCGCTTTATAACCTTCACCCACTGCTCAGCATCAAACGCTGTAGGGTTGAACACATCAGGCTCCTCAAAACCAGTGCCGTCAGCTCTGCCGGTGAAGGAATTCATACCAAAATTTATAATCGCGTTGAACTCTGTGTCCATATAAGCGAGCTGACGCTCGGTAGGGACAGCCGCAACGGCTTTATTGAGATAATCTATTGCCATAGCTTACCCTTTCAAACAAAATCTTTTTTTACAAGCGCATCCACAAGCGTGGGATTGAACTCAAAAGCAGCAACGTCACCGATACCGCAATCAATGCCGGTTACGTCAATAATAAGGTCTGTAAGTCCAACCTTGCCGATAACCTGAGCCTTTTTGCCGCAGACAACACAACTGAGCGTGTCGTCAGCACCAAAGCGTTTAACCTTGCGCAGAAGAGAATTAACCTTATCCCCTTTTGTGAAAGCAATTTCGGTTTTGCTCAGACCGTAACCATCACAAACGCCGAGCGGCACAACAGCCGCCCTGGTTTCACGCGTTGTTCTGAACGCTTCACCGTAGCCTACAAAGTGACCCGCAGGCAGAGTTTTGACCGATATAATCTCGCACTCCATAAATCCGACCTTTTCAAGTCCGACGGATGAAGCGGAAACAACCCTGCCGAGAAGAGCAGAGCCCAGACGCACGGCATCAAAATGATACTCGGGGTATTTTACCGCACCTGCAGAAGAGCAGATATGCTTTTTCAGCCCCGTTACGCCTGCCTTTTCGATTATATCGACGGTTTTGTTGAAGCGGCTGACCTGCAGCTTAACGGATGAAGAATCAGCCGAAAACGCATTGTAAAAGTGAGAATATATGCCCTTGAAGCTTATATTGCCGCACTCACGCACAACAGTTATAATATCATCCTCCTCGCCCGGCATAAAGCCAAAGCGAGCAAAGCCTGTATCGAGCATAATATGCGCAGGAGTTTTCGTGCCGTTAGCAGCATTATTCAGCAACCTCGCCGTAGCGAGTGAATCAACCGTTGCGGTTATGCAGTAATCAACACAAATCAGGGCAGAGTCACTGTCAAACGGTGGGCTGAGAAGAAGAATTGATGTATCAATACCGTTTTGGCGCAAAGCAACAGCCTCTTCAATTCTTGAAACCGCAAGCGTTGTGACATCTTTATCGCACAGGAGATTTGCCATTTCAATAAGACCAAGACCGTAGCCGTTACCCTTGATTACACCGATAACCTCAGCTGTCGGGCAATGGGCACGCATTTTATCAATATTAGAGGCGATATAATCCCTCTGAACAACATATCTCATAAGAGCTTAGTGACCCTTTCTCAACTTTTTGCGAAGCTTTTGGGCAAACTCCATACCGTTGTATACAAGCGGATTGTATACATAGTAGAAATCGCCTATAAACTCTGTGATTTCGGGGCAGAAGCCCTTCTTGAAGCGGTAAAGACCGTAGAGAGGATTGCTCTCGTCAAGGTCACCCGAAAT
>JAFOBC010000132.1 GCA_017382015.1 Clostridia bacterium | reverse complement strand
TTGGTCTCGGTTCAGCCAAAATTACCAAAGGGTATAATCTTGATGTGAAATATATTATTCATACCTCGGGTCCTGTTTGGCACGGTGGCTTGAACGGCGAAAGCATAATCCTCAAATCCTGCTACCTTGAATCGCTTAAGCTTGCAGTTGAAAAAGGCTGTGAAACGGTTGCTTTTCCGCTAATTTCTTCCGGCAATTACGGCTTCCAGAAAGATCAGGTGCTGAGGTTTGCCGTTCAGGTTATAACGGAGTTTTTGTTTGAGCATGAGCTGATGGTGTATCTTTGCGTTTTTGACCGTACGTCGTATGAGTTCAGCAAAAAGCTGTTTGATGAAATAAGCGAAGCGATAAACGACGATTATGTTGCATTTGAAGAAGAGATGTATGGCAGACATGAAAGCCTTTCTCTTAAAGAGTACGGTAAATCCTTATTAAGTCGCCGCGGAGCCGATGTATTTGGCGGGCTTGTGAAGCGCCGTAAAAAAACGAATAAAAACTCATTTAAGAAATTGTTATCGGATAGAATAAACAAAGAGGCTGAAGAGGATTACGATGATTTTTCGTTGTCGCACTGCGAAGATGCGGATGAAGATTTGTCTGACAAATTTATTTGCTCTCCGTTTGAAGAAGCGCCGGAGGAAGCTTCGCTTTTTTGTGCGGAAGAGTGTGAAAATATTCCGTATGACGATGATTCGGAATCCGAAAACGATTCTGAAAGCCTTGTGGAATATCTTCGGTCGATGGATAAATCTTTTGCATACAAGCTTTTTGATTACATCGATGCCAAGGGTATAACAGATGTAGAGTGCTACAAGAAAGCTAACGTTGACAAAAAGACGTTTTCAAAGATTAAGTGCAATCCGCAAACTTACAAACCCTCGAAGCAGACGGCTGTTGCGTTTGCAATTGCTCTTGAGCTTGATATGGAGCAAACTCTGGATTTGCTCGCTGCGGCGGGTCTGACGCTCTCGCGCAGTTTTACGTTTGATAAAATAATCCGCTTTTTTATCCGGAAAGGCGAATATGATATTTTCGTTATAAACGAAGCGCTGTTTGAATTTGATCAGATGCTGTTAGGCTGTTAATTTTGCAGAGCGGCAAATGATTGTTGAGTAATAGAAAAAATTAATTCTGAGGAGATTTGTTATGATTTACGGTACGGCTTATGTTATTTTCAAAAAATTAGTCAGTCTTATTGCGGCGGTTATGCTTCTTATCGTCGGCTTTGATGAAAGAAATCTGCCGGCGCCCGAAGGTGCTGAAATTATAGGCAAAAACACTTATGTTTTGTTCGATTACCAGGTGTCTTCGCAGGGTGTTACAAATGACGGTGAATATTTTTATTTCAGCGGCAATGAGCACCTCGGCAAGGCGGATATGGAGTCTGGCGAAATTTTCCTTATAAACACAAACGCAATTCCCGAAGAATTGCAGGCAAAGGGCTGTAACCATATCGGCGGATTGAGCTACTATAACGGATATGTTTATGCCGCAGTTGAGGATGGCCCTGATTATCTTAATTCGTTTATCGTTTTGTACAATGCCGATACGCTGGAGTTTTCCGGCACATATTACGAACTGCCTCATGAGCTGCACATTGAAGGTGTGCCGTGGTGCGCAGTTGATACGGAAAGGAACTATCTCTATACAGCAGAGTGGAGCAATGCAACAGTTCTCAACGTCTTTTCGCTTGATGATATGAGCCTTGTCAAAACCATTCCTCTTTCAGAGAAAATTGACAGAATCCAGGGCGCAGAATTGTTTGACGGCAAGCTTTATATGTCCTGCGACGAGGAGAATGATATGAAGCGTATTTTTACACTTGACGTTGAAACGGGTGAGGTTGAAGTATGCTTTGTAAGAAATATCGGCACTGTTTTTGAGGCAGAGGGACTTACCGTATACGCTGATGAAAACGGCGACCCCGTTATCTGTGTTCTCGACAGAGGAGAGCGCCGCGCAAGCAACAACCTTACGTTTTATGATATAACGGGCTGATTGTTCACCGTATTTAAAGAACAAAGGGTGATGATATGCAAAAGCACGATTCGTTGCAGGTGCTCTTTATAAGGCACGCAGAAACCGACTATAACGATATCGCGGACAGAGACCCGAGCGACGGTGAGCTTACCGCAAAGGGCGAACAGCAATGCATTGAGCTGGGCGAAAAGCTTAAAGATTTGCCGATAGATGCTTATATTACAAGCTCGTTGTTGCGAAGCTTTAAAACCGCTGTCGGTGTTTGTAATGCAAAGCCGGAAAAGCCGCTGCTGCTGATTGCACCTGAGCTTGTTGAGTGTGGCTGCACACCGGGATATTACGGCTGCAGTGAGGAATATTTGCAACGGTATTACAAAAATACCCGTATGTGCCCAAAGCTGTTCGGTACAGAGATATATGAGTTTGGCTGTGAGGCATTTGAAGATAACGTCGCCCGTGCCGATAAGGTTATTTCTTATATCAAAGATAATTTTACTTTCGGTAACAGGGTTGCGGTGTTCAGCCATCACGGTTTTCTGGAGTATTTGATACCTGTTGCCTTGGGTGTAAAACCTCACGTTTTCAGATTCTCTCTGGATAATACCTCGATTACTGTTGTTGATTTCTGCCGTGACGGTAACGCAGTGCTTAGCTGTGTCAACAAATAAAACATAAAAAAGCAAAAGGTCTCCCGACGGGAGACCTTTTCTGTTAAACATATTGCTATAATGTGGCTGTAAGGTTGATAAGACCAAGCAGCCACATTGTTTTTTTAGGAGGTATGAAAATATGACAGGTGCAATTATCGGCGATGTTGTAGGCTCAAGATTTGAGTTTGACAACCACAAATCGAAAGAGTTTGAGCTGTTTGATAAGGATTGTGATTTTACCGATGATTCGGTTATGACAATCGCAGTTGCAAAAGCACTTATGCACTACGATAAGATTACCGACATCGAAGAATTTAAAATGCGACTGATTTACGATATGCATGAGGTTGGTGTGCGGTATCCGAGTTGCGGTTACGGCGGCAGATTCTGGGTGTGGATGATGCGTGGCGGTACTGAGCCATATAACAGCTACGGCAACGGCTCTGCAATGAGGGTTTCACCCGTAGGCTGGTTCGCTTCTTCGCTGGAAGAGTGCGAAATGCTTGCGGCGGCTACGGCTGAAGTAACACATAACCACCCCGAGGGAGTCAAGGGTGCCGTTTCTGTTGCGGGTGCAATTTATCTTGCACGCACAGGTCACAGTATGCAGGCAATTAAAGAGTATGTCAGCAAGTTTTACACAATTGATTTCACTCTCGATGAAATCCGTGATGACTATGATTTTTATGAGATTTGTCAGAAATCCGTGCCGCAGGCATTTGAAGCGTTTTTCGAGTCGACAGGCTTTGAGGACGCTGTGCGCAACGCAATTTCAATCGGCGGTGACAGCGACACAATAGCCGCAATCGCAGGCTCGGTAGCCGAGGCGTTTTACGGAGTTGATGAGGATATGAAAGAAACCGCACTTTCTTATCTTGATGATTATCTGTTCGATATTGCAGATTTATTTGAAAAAAGGATAAAAAAGTCTGTTACCCGTTCCGGATTCGAAAGCATATATATAACCGACTGTGGCGGGATTCAGCCTATACCTTGTATAAATAAATAATAAGGAGTTTTAAATTATGAGAGGAAAAATTAAAAATAACGTTACAGAGCTTGTATTCATTCTTGACAGAAGCGGCTCTATGTCAGGTCTTGAAGCTGATACAATCGGCGGCTTCAACTCAATGATCGAAAAGCAGAAGAAGCAGGAAGGTAAATGTTACGTTTCTACCGTGCTCTTCAATGGTGAATCCAAGGTTGTTCACGACAGAGTGAGCCTTGAGCAAGTCAGACCTATGACACGGCACGATTATACCGCCAGCGGATATACTGCGCTTGTCGATGCGCTCGGCGGTGCAATACACCATATCGGTAATATTCACAAGTATGCTCGACCCGAAGATGTGCCCGAGAATACTATGTTTGTAATCACTACGGACGGTATGGAGAATGCGAGCCGTATTTATTCGCTCGATAAGGTTAAGAGAATGATTGAGAAGCAGAAGAAAAAGTACGGCTGGGAGTTTATCTTTATCGGCGCGAATATCGATGCTGTCAGAACTGCCGCAGGCTACGGTATCGATGCCGACCACGCTGTGGATTACTTTGCCGACAGCGAGGGTACGGACTGCTTGTTTGAGTCGGTTTCTCAGGCTGTTTCCGATGCTCGCTTCTGCTTTGAGTATGATGCAAGTTGGAGAGAGGAAATCGAAAAAAACAACAAGCGCAGAGAAAGTAATAACGACAACTGATAAGGCGCAAAACGTTCCACCATACCCGGATAGTATTTGATTTGTGTGCAAGCTTTTCCGATGCTCTTGTGGCTGCGTTAATCAGTGGTCGATAGGAAAAGAACAAGCGGTGAATTCCCGGTCAGGGAAGTTCACCGCTTGTTTTATTTTGATTTGCCTGTCAGGGGATTTTGTCCCTTTGGTGAGTTTGCATATGCCTTGAGCAGTCTGTAAGCTGCGGCTGTGAGCGGAACGCCTATCAGCATACCGCCTATACCCATCACACCGCCGCTGACCGTTACCGCCGCGAGTACCCAGAGTCCGGGCAGGTCGAGCGAATTGCCGACAATCTTCGGGTAGATAAAATTGCCTTCAATTTGCTGTAGGATTATAACGAAGATAATGAAAATAAGAGCCTTGACGGGGGATTCCATAAGTATCAGGAATGCACCGATGC
>JAFOBC010000131.1 GCA_017382015.1 Clostridia bacterium | reverse complement strand
CGCATACATAATCGAAAAAAATCCGTCGGCAGACCTCGAAGCAATCATTGACGAGGTTGTTGACCTGATAGAGAAAAACAGATGGGACGACGGCTACTTCAACATCTGCTACACACTCTTCGAGCCGGAGGACAGATTCACCGCGCGCTACAACCACGAGCTGTACTGCGCAGGCCACCTTATGGAGGCTGCCGTTGCCTACTACAACGCAACGGGCAAGGATAAATTCCTTAAGCTTATGTGCGACTATGCCGATATGATTGAAAAGGCATTTGTGACAGAAAAGTGGGCAGAGTTTGATTCACCCGGCCACGAAGAAATTGAGCTTGCACTCGTAAAGCTCTGGAAAGTAACGGGCGAAAAACGCTACCTTGAGCTGAGCAAATACTTTGTAGACGTGCGCGGCGAAGAATGCGACGAATACACCCAGGCACATATGCCCGTAAGAGAGCAGGAGGACGCTGTAGGTCACAGCGTGCGCGCTGTTTATCTCTACTGCGCGATGGCAGACCTTGCCGCAGCTTACGGCGACGAAACACTTTTCAGCGCCGCAGACAAGCTCTTTGACTCAATGGCAAAGAAGCGTATGTACATCACGGGTGGCATCGGTCAGACCTGCGTTGGCGAGGCTTTCCTCGGCGATTACGATCTGCCCGAAACCTCATCCTACTGTGAAACCTGCGCAGACATCGGTCTGATTCTTTTTGCACAGCGTATGTACGCAATCAAGCCCGACCGCAAGTATGCCGACATTGCAGAGCTCGCACTTTACAACAGCTTCCTCTGCGGACTTTCGCTCGACGGTAAGGCATTCTTCTACGATAACTCAATCGAGGTTGACCTGACGGGCATCAACAACCCGCACGACAACCGCCACAGACCCTTCTACCCGATAACTCAGCGCCTTGAGGTGTTCAGCTGCTCCTGCTGTCCCCCCAACGTGACAAGGCTTATCGCATCCGTCGGTGAGATTGCCTGCTCGGCAGACGACAGCACGCTCTGGCTGCATCAGTTTATTGACGGCGAGTTTGAGGACGAGGGCAAAAAGATAAAGCTTGAAACAGCTTACCCCGATGACGGCGCAATGAAAATCACCTGCTCTGGCAGTTTCACGCTTGCGCTTCGTCTGCCCTCCTGGTGCAGAAGCTACACGCTGAGCAAAGAGGCACGGGTAAGCGACGACGGATACATTTATATTGACATTACCGACGGGGATGTAATAGAATACGTGCTCGATATGCCCGTAAGATTTGTTCAGGCAAACAGACAGGTTCGCCAGTGCGCAGGCAGGATTGCGGTTCAGCGCGGCCCGATTGTATACTGCGCAGAGGGTGTGGATAATCCCCTGCCGCTCAGAGGTCTTTACGTTGACCCGAAAGCTCCTGCAGCACTCGGCAAGGACAGCGCGCTCGGTCTTACCACAGTTGAGCTTGACGGCTTCATGAAAGCAGAGAGCGACGAGCTCTATTACGACTGGGACGAGAACTTTGTTGAGCAGAAAATCAAGCTCATCCCCTACTACGCTTACGCCAACAGAGGCGAGAGTGATATGCTCGTCTGGCTGACAAAGAAATAAACCAAACAAAAAACACAAATTAAAAATACAGAGAGGAACAACCACAATGCTTCACAACTCCGAATTCAACCGTGACTTAATGAAAAAAATCGGCTTCCCCGAGGAAGCACAGTATTGCTTTACAAAAGTGTTCGAGCAGCTCGACGCCAACAAAGAGTGGGGCGACCAGCTTGACGCAATCTACGAGGAATATATGTTCCCGTGGGCAAACGAGCTTGGCAAAGCACTTGAAAAAGTAACAAAGCTTGCAACCAAGATGGATAAGCCTGCCTGCACAATGCATATGGCATTCCTGCTCTGCTGCGGCGAGGAGCTTCTTCGCCGTTACCGTGAGAAGGGTCTTTCCGACAAGATGTACTACGACCATATGTGCGACCTCAAGTACAAGCTCATCGAGTGCCGCAACTGCGAAAACTGCTGGGGCACATTCGTAGGCGGTTGGTTCCACGGTCAGTTTGAGATTGACCGCTTTGCTCTTGGCAGATTCCAGTTTGAGATGCGTGAGCTTGACGAAAAGCACGACGGCAAGGTGCTCTCCAGCGGTCACGTTCTCCACGCAGGCGACAAATACGTCAACTTCCACATCCCCTCATCAGGTGTACCGCTTACAGATGAGGTAAGATTTGACGCATACAACCAGGCTCAGGAATTCTTCAAGGATGAGTTCGGCGGCGGCCCGATTCTTTTCGGTTGCGGCTCATGGCTCCTTTTCGACAAGTATCTCGATTTCCTGCCCGAAAAGAGCAACACAGCAAAATTCATCCGCGATTTTGAAATACTCGAGCAGGAAGAAAAAGAAGAATTCAACGACGGCTGGAGAATCTTCGACCGTTTCTCCGACCTGCCCGTTGAGCAGTGGCCCAGAGACAATTCTCTTCGCCGCGCATTCGCAGAGTTTGTTGAAGCAGGCGGCAAAACAGGCCACGGCTTCGGCGTAATCCTCTTTGATAAAGGTAAGATAATCAGATAACTATGAAGGTTTTAAGTCTGCAAACCGAAAACTACCGCAACCTCGCCGCCAAGGATTATAATCCCGGCGGCGGGGTCAACATCATTTGCGGCGAGAACGGATTGGGCAAGACAAACCTTATCGAAAGCATCTGGCTTTTCACGGGCTGCCGCAGTTTCCGGAGCATACGCGATAAAGACGTTGTGCGCTTCGGCTGTGAGGAAGCAAGGCTGAAGATGGAGTTTTTCTCCGGCAGCCGCAACAAGGAAGCCGAAATCAGAATTGACGACAAGCGTCATATAACCTTAAACGGGGTTGCCCTGCCCTCCGGCAGAAAAATGATGGGCGAATTTACTGCGGTTGTTTTCACACCACTCCACCTGTCAATAGTTAAGGATGGCCCTGAGGAGCGCAGAAAGTTTCTCGACATAGCACTCAGTCAGCTCCGACCCAACTACGCAAAAACAATACTCGAATACAACAAAGCTCTTGCACAGCGCAATGCAACACTCCGCGCGGCAAGGGACAACCCTGCAATGCTCGCCATGCTCGACATATGGGATGCGGAGCTTGCAAAAAAAGGCGCAATAATCATCGAGAGCCGTATGAATTACCTCGAGCAGATTAAAGACAAAGCCTGCGCCGCTTACGATGAAATTTCTTCGGGCAAAGAATTGCTCGAACTCAAATACAAAGAATATGCACGCGAGAAAGCAAGCGGCAGGAGCGAAATTGCACAAAGCATTGTAAAAGCCCTGCAGGAAAAACGCGAGAGCGACATCGACAGATGCATCACAAGCGTCGGCGCTCACCGCGAGGATTTTTCCATCGAGCTGTCGGGCAAAAGTGCAAGGCTTTTCGGCTCGCAGGGTCAGCAGCGCTCGGCGGCGCTCTCCCTGAAGCTTGCGGAGGCGGACATAATAACTCAGGTTACGGGCGAAGAGCCCGTTGTACTGCTCGACGACGTATTCAGCGAGCTTGACCCGCAAAGGCAGAAATACGTTGTCAGCCATTTTGAAAACAGGCAGGTATTCATAACCTGCTGTGATGAAGAAAATATCAGCCGTATTGCAGACCTTGACGTAACTGTTGAACGGCTTGAAGGTCAGGTGGAATAACTATGTACGAAAATTGGGAGCAGCTCAAACAGGACTGTATGGGCTGCGATAAATGTGAGCTCGCCAAAACAAGAACAAAGCTTGTGTTCGGCGTAGGCAACGAAAACGCAAGGGTGCTTTTCATCGGTGAAGGCCCCGGCGCAAACGAGGATTTGCAGGGCGAGCCCTTTGTCGGCAGAGGCGGTCAGCTTCTGGATAAATTCCTAGCCGCAGTAGATCTGGACAGAAAGAAGAACATCTACATTGCGAATATGGTCAAGTGCCGCCCTCCACAGAACCGTGATCCCCTGCCGGCAGAGCAGGATATGTGCATCGGCTGGCTCAGAGAGCAGACAAGGCTTCTCAAACCGAAAATTATAGTATGCCTTGGCAGAATTTCGGCAACAAGGCTCATCTCACCCGACTTCAAGGTAACAAAACAGCACGGTCAGTTTATCGAGAAAAACGGCACGCTTATGATGGGCACATTCCACCCTGCCGCACTTCTGCGCAACCCCAACCAGAAGCCGCAGGCACTCGAGGATTTCATCGCACTCAGAGATAAAATTATGGAAGTTTGTCCCGAAACGTATGATATGTAATGCATAAAGAATTGATTCATCGATTCATTATTTAAGGTGAAAGCAAATGTCATTTATCAACGCAATAACAGAAATTTTTTCATACTCTGTGCT
>JAFOBC010000001.1 GCA_017382015.1 Clostridia bacterium | reverse complement strand
TGCTTTAAAAAACAATCGGCTCATAGTGCTGTTATGCTTTTACCTGATATTGATTCCGCTGTGCATACTGTTAAGAGGCTCAGGGCTTATTATTCCGCTGTATACGCTTGCTTTTGTTGCGCCGCTGAGCTACGCGTCGCACGATGACAGGCACGGCTGGAATGATTTTGCAAAAGCGCTTCCGTATAAACGGGAGCAGAGGGTCGGAGCAAGGTATCTGGTCTGCGGCGCAGAAATGCTGCTGCCGATAATTCTGCAGGCGTTACTCGTTAAAATATCGGGTAGGTCTTTTGATATTGCTATCGTACACCAAAGCGTAATACACTTTTTTATCAGTTCGCTGGCACTTGCGGTGATACTGTTCGTCTGTTACAGATTCAGCCGAGGGCTAAGACGGCTTCTGGCTATTTTGTCAGCCGTGGTATTTTCGCTGATTCTGGATGGCGGCATATTCGACTTCTACGCCGGAATAAGGGCAATTTACGTCTTTGAGCCGTGGTTTGTTTTTGTTAGTGTTGCGGCAGGCGTATATTTTATTGCAATTTCGTATATGCTTTCCGTCAGGTATCAGATGCCCGGGCGTGAGAGACGGCAGAAAATGCGCAAGGGGCTGAGAATTACGGCGTGCAGCCTTGCTGCCGTTGCTTGCGGATGTGTCTGCATTCTGGGGCTTCACGGCAGGCTTGTGCCCGAGCCGATTTATTCTGACGTTGAGATAATTACTGAGCACGATAACGTTTTTGTTCAGAGGCTTTTGCATGACGTTCGCAAACCCTCAAATTATCAGAAACTCAGTCAGCAGGAGATGTACTCTGTGCTGAAAAATCTGGTTGATAAGGATCTGCAGACGAAAAATCGGGATGAAGTTGTGACGCTTGTTGAGCAAGCGGGTATGAAGATGTGGCACTCATCAGGGCTTTTGTCAGAAGAATTTGAAATGATGGGCACGAGCAGATACGGCACAGTGTTCTGTTGGTATTCATACGACTTTAGCGTGTATTGCGGTAATACGGCAAAATATGTCGCCGTGACGGATGACAGCGAAACGGAATTCAACTATGATGAATTCAGAAAGGGTATCAGCGCAACAGAGCTGCTTGATATGCTGGAGAAAAACTCAATCCCGATCAGCAGCTTTGAGTCTGACTATAACGGCGAAACCTATTGCAGCTATATAGCTTACGAAAACCTTACTACGAAAGAAATCAAGCTGCTGATGATAAGGTTTGAAATGCAAAACGGTGTGCTTGAAAACTGTATCGGAACCTGGATTGATAACGATGAAGAATATGAGGATGATTTTTCGCTCAATTTGCAGGATGCCGAAGCGCTGAAAGCAGATATGTTTGCTTTTGCCAAGGCTTTCAGCAAAAAACCGTACATATACGAGCCTATGGAAGACTGCAAAGCCGAAGTTGTTGCGATAGGCGGCAAGTTGGATGATGACGGAGTTTTCACGGAGTATTCACTTGATACGAGCGATATTATGATAAAGATAAACGATTCGTCCGCATATCCCGACAGGGTGATGTTCCTTGGTGCATATGCCTGGGCGAGCGGAGAGTATACAAACAGCAACTGTGAAGAAAGTGGCGTAATGAGCTTTTGCTCAGCCTTTGTTGAGGGGATGAGCGATGCACAGGTTGTGCGGCTGCTTGAGGAAGAGGATGTTTGCCTGACGTCTGTTGTCGAAGTTGCGGATTATACCTATGACCCTCCGATATCGGAAAAAACCTACACCATAGAATTTTATACGGGTGAACAACTTACCGAGGATAACTTTACCGTGTGCGTTAAGCTCTCTGACGGAAAGGTGAGCGAAACCGAGATAAGGTTAAACGATGAGAAGTACGTGCCGGGCAAAAACCGTGCGGCTGCAAAAGAGCTGCTTGAGTATCTTGAAAATAACACGAATGAAAATATGACGCTGCCTGAGCTTGTGGCTGTCTTTGAGGATATGAATGAGATTGAAGCTGAGGGCGTAGCGGCGCAGGATGATATGGTGCTGTTTGAGGTTATGCCCTGGGGTGACGATTTCCTGTTTTCACTGACAAGGCAGATTCCTGCAGATGAGGGCGACGAATATTATCAGGTTCATATGGATATTGTGTATGAATATGATGAAAAGAAGTATAAGGACTATTATTTCAGCAAATGGAGCGACGTGCACTACGGCGATTTCTTTGATTTTGTCGTGCACTCTGAAGCATACGCTCTGGTTGAAAGAGAACAGCATACAGGAGTAATAGTTTCGTTCAGCGAAACGTAATAAACAAAAAGCTCACCGAGAAATCGGTGAGCTTTTGCTGTTTATTCGTGGTTGAAAAGGGGAGTTGAGAAATATCTCTCTGCTGTGTCCGGCAGCACGGTTACAACCGTTTTGCCCTTGCCGAGCTTCTTTGCGAGCTTGATTGCGGCGGCTACGTTTGTGCCGCTGGAGATTCCGCAGAGGATGCCCTCTTTTGATGCAAGGTCGCGTGAAGTCTGGAGAGCCTCATCGTCGTTTATGATGCAGATATCGTTGTATATTTCGGTGTTGAGAATTTCGGGGATAAGGCCGTCGCCGATGCCCATCTGAACGTGTGTGCCGATTGAGCCGCCCGAAAGGATTGCTGCGTGTGCAGGCTCAACAGCCCATATCTCTATATCGGGATTGGCTGCTTTAAGTGTTTCGCCGATGCCTGTTATTGTGCCGCCTGTGCCGATGCCTGAGCAGAAGCCGTGAATCGGGCCGCCGACCTGCTCGAGAATCTCGACACCTGTACGGCTGCGCTGAATGGCAACGTTAGCGGGGTTTTCGAACTGCTGGGGTACAAAGACGTTGGGGTCTTCGTCGCGCATCTTGAGTGCGAGGTTAAGACACTCCTCAATACAGTCGCCGATATTACCGGCATCGTGTACAAGCACAACGCTTGCGCCGTAGTGCTCAACGAGCTTTCTGCGTTCCTCGCTTACGGAGTCAGGCATAATGATAACTGTCTTGTAGCCTTTGACAGCGCCGACGAGTGCAAGGCCAATGCCCTGGTTTCCGCTGGTAGGCTCGACGATAGTTGTGTTTTCGTTGATGAGACCTTTCTGCTCGGCATCAAGTATCATATTGTATGCAGTTCTTGTCTTGATACTGCCGCCGACATTGAGACCCTCAAACTTGACAAGTATCTCGGCGCCGTCTGCCGGAGCCATATGGGAGAGCCTGATTATCGGTGTGTTGCCGATTGCCTCGAGTATATTGTTGCAAACCATATAATTCACCTCTGAACGGTTTGATTGTGTATGTTACATAATATGTAATTGGGTTTATATTGTATTTTGCACAATACAACAGCATAGATTATAAACCAAAATAAGGAGAAAAACAATTCTCAAATAAAATAATAGTTCGAAGTTTTAATGCGGTTTTTCTGTTGTTTTTGTATAAGACTTGAAAAAAATGAGCGTTTAATGTAAAATTAAGGTTCAGAAATAAGAAATCCGCAGTTGACGGAAGGAGGAAGGGTAATGAGAAATCCGCTTGCAGACAGGCTCAGGCCTCAGAGCATTGACGATATGGTGGGGCAGAGGCACCTGCTTGCCGAGGGTAAAGCGCTCAGGCGCATTATTGATTCGGGCGAAGTGCCCAATCTTATATTTTACGGCCCTTCCGGTGTGGGCAAAACAACGCTTGCCGAGATTCTTGCAAAGCGCACAAACAAATATTTCTGCAAGCTCAACGGTACTACGGCTTCCACAGCGGACATAAAGGAGATTATTGCCCGGTCGCAGACTCTCAGCGCAATCAACGGCGTGCTGTTGTACCTTGATGAGATTCAGTATTTCAACAAAAAACAGCAGCAGACTTTGCTTGAGTATATTGAGGACGGCTCGATAACTCTGATTGCTTCCACTACCGAAAATCCGTATTTTTACGTTTATAATGCTGTGCTCAGCCGTTCAACCGTGTTTGAATTCAAGAGCGTTACGCCTGATGATATTGAGCCTGCCGTCAAGCGTGCTTTCGATTTCCTCGCCAAAGAGTGCGGTATGGAGTTTGAGCTGGAGGATGGCGTAATCCGTCACATCGCCTGCGGTTGCGGCGGTGACGTGCGCAAGGCGATGAATTCTGCCGAGCTTTGTGCAATGGCATCACAGACGGTTGACGATAAGCGCGTTGTTACGCTTGAGATTGCCGAACAGCTCACTCAGCGCAGTGCACTCAGGTACGATAAAGAGGGCGACGAGCATTACGATATAGTTTCCGCTTACCAGAAATCGATGCGCGGCTCTGACCCGGATGCCGCTATACATTATCTTGCACGTTTGCTTGAGGCTGGTGATTTGCCATCAGCCTGCCGCAGGCTGCTTGTGTGTGCCAGTGAGGATGTAGGGCTTGCCTATCCTCAGCTCATACCTATCGTTAAGGCAGCTGTCGATACTGCGCTTCAGGTAGGTCTGCCCGAGGCGAGGATTCCGCTTGCCAATGCAGTTATCCTCGTGGCAACTGCGCCAAAATCAAACTCAGCCTACGAAGCTATTGATGCGGCACTTGCCGATATCCGCGCAGGCAAAAACGGCCCGATTCCCAGAACTCTGCAGAACAAGCATTTCGACGGGGAGGATAACGAGCGCAAGGGTCAGTTCTATAAATATCCCCACGCTTTTGAAAACCATTGGGTCAGCCAGCAGTACCTGCCCGATGCTCTGAAGGGCCGCAAGTATTACAGCTACGGCGATAATAAAAACGAGCAGGCGGCAAAAGCCTATTGGGATAAAATAAAAAAATAAAAAAACGCTGCCGCAGCCATTCGGAGTGACTGCGGCAGAACGTGACATCTTCAGGGACGAATCCCCAACACGCAACCTTCGGAGAGCCGCGCGAAGAGTCCGATATTCAACACAAAGAAAGACACAGATAGTGCACAAGACGTGTATTTCTCTGTGGTTTAATTCTAAAATAAAATTCTATAAAAGTAAAGAGTTCAAAACTAAACTTTTTCTAAAATTTCTTTATCGAAAAAACCGTTATTCTGCATTTATTGTGCAAAATAACGGTTTTTTATTGTTGTATTGTTGATTATGACTGAGCTTTTTGTGAAGGTAACTCATTCCAGAGGGTGAAGCCGAGGATAAGCGCACCGCCGATAATCTGGAGCAGTGACATACTTTCGCCAAGCACTGTTACAGAAATCAGCACGGCTACGAGAGGGTCGATATAGCTGAGGATTGCCGCCTTCTGTCCGGGGAGTTCTTTGAGTGAGGAAAAGTAAAGGCAGTAGGTGATACCGGTGTGGAGGATACCGACGATAAGCAGGCATACCCAGCCTTTGCTGTCAAGCACGCCGAGAGTTACGCCGCCGCTGAATGCAACGTACGGCACAAGGACTATTATTGCCGCGATAAACTGCAGGAAGGTGCGGTGGATGCCTGCGACGTTTTTGATAAATTTGTTGAGCAGTATAACCGTTGCGTAGAAGAACGCGGCGCCGATACCGAAGAGTATACCTTTGAGGTTGTCTGTGCCCGATTGTGAGTCACCTATGCCTGTTATCAGCACAAGACCAACGGTTGACATCACAAAGCAAATCCATTGTTTGGCCCGCATTTTTTCCTTGAAAAGCAAGGGACAGACGAGCGTTACGATTACGGGTGCGAAATAGTAGCTGAGCGTTGCGGCTGAAACTGTTGTGTATTTATATGCTTCAAACAGCAGTATCCAGTTGAAGCCCATAGCAACGCCAGAAAACAGCAGCAACACAAGCTCTTTCTTTATAGTTCTGAAAGGAATCTTCTGGCGTGTGATGAGCAAAAACAGACCGAGGATTATTGCCGCCATTATTGCGCGGTAGAATGCAAGTTCGCCTGATGAAACGGCAACGTTGCGCACAAACGGGGCAAGCGTGCCGAAAATTGCCATTGAGACAGCCAGCATAATTCTGGATGAGTTGGATTTTTTCATAGGTTGTTCTCCAAAGCTTATTTATGCCAAAAGAATAACACATAACGCCGGCAAGGTCAATAAAAAGCAGGGTGTTTGAACACCCTGCTTCTAAAAGTTTGTTATACGGGTAAAATTGCAAGAGCAACGGTAATAGCAACGAGAAGGATGAAGGTTAAACCGAATTTCTCGAGGCGTGAACCGATTTTCATAACAATATATCCGGGGAAGAAAAGCACTTTGAGTGCTTTGTTGAGCTTCTTGTACTGCTCCTTCATAACGACTGCGTCCTCAACAATCGGGAAAAGGTTTGAGAGCAGAGAGATGCACAGCCATGCGAAGAACAAGGGGAGTATAAAGTCAACAGTTACTGCCATTGCTTCTTCGGTGAAGATTGAGCTGAGCGAGGTTGCGCTGACAAAACCTTTGTAGTTACCCAACAGAACAATGTTTATCAGAGGGAAGAGGCAAAGGTTCATTGCGAGCATAAAGTTGAGCAAACCGGGGATGAAGCAGAACATAAAGCTTGCAACCGGGCGGTTGATAAGCTCATGCTCGACGTGACCGCACATTTCGTCGGTGCGCAGGTAGCGGTTGTCTTCAACGGGGCATTTGAAGATGCGGCACATAATCTGCTCAAAAAGAGCTTTTGTCAGTGCGCCGGGGAAAGTTAATACTTTAGTTATAACGTAGATTGCTGTCATTCAAATACCACCTCGCCATTCTTGATAAGTTGTTCGGCTGTGATTTCGCCGTTGATATATTTGTCTACCGTGGGGCTGAGCTTTTCTTTGTTAGTTGCAAGCAGATCTGCTGCAGCCTTGTAGCCGCCCTCCATGCCGAGCTGTTCGCTGAGCATAGCGTAGAAGTAGATTGTTTCGTATGTGAGATAATACTCATCGTTGAAGCAGAGTGAAGCATACTCGTAAGCCTTTTCGTAGTTGCCTGCCATAAAGTGGCAAAGGAGGATTTCATAGTAAGCTTCGTAAATTTCGTGCTCGGAAATAGTTTCGATGAGTGCTTCAAAGCCTGCGATAGCTTCGGTATATTTACCCTGGTAACGGAAAAGAATACTCTCGTAAAGGTCTGCGTATACGCTTTCGGAATCTAACTTGCGCATATCTGCAATGCCCTGGGTTGCAACGTCATAGTTGCCTGTTCTTATCGCCAGGTCAATCATATTCTCCCGATACAGCCATGAGCATTCGGGAGCGAGCTCTGAGATTTTGAGGCAGTAGTTGTACTGTGTCTGAGCATCCTTTTCGCAGACAGAGGAAATAGCGAGCATATAGTAGTTGATGATGCCCTTCTCAAGGTCGGTTTCAGCCTTGCCGAGCATATCGTTATACTGCTTAATGATATCGTCGTAGGGTACGTCCTCGATTCGTACGCTGCCGTAATAAATACCTTCATAATACTCGTAGAAAAGCTTTGAGTAGGTTGTGCCGTGCTCGTTTACAAGTGTCATGAAATCGTATCTTTCCTTGACGTTTTTATTCCACGGTGCGTTGATGTTTGACTGACCCGCTTTATCTGTCCAGGTGAGTGAGTCGCCCTCTTCGACTGCGTTTGCATCGTAAAAGTAGGTGGAAATAAGGTGGTTGACATTATCCATTGAGCCGAGGTTGTAGCATACGTCTACAAGTTTGGCTGCTGTTTTCCAACCGATATTGCTTACCGAGCTGAAGTTGTTGAGTGCGCTTTCCGGCTTGTTCTCTTCGAGGTATGCGTAACCGTCAATTATTGCGTTGAGTGAATCTGCCTGAGTGCCGAGGAATAAAAGTCCCCAGAATGAGCAGACGAGAACAGATACAAGAGCAAGGATTCCCTTGAATCTGATGGGGCTTTTTACAAGCTTTTTGCGGCACTGTGTACACAGGTCGTAATCTTCGCCGTAGCTCTTGTCAGGCGGGTTCTTTTCGCAGAGAATGCACAGCTCGGCATTATCGTCATCA
>JAFOBC010000015.1 GCA_017382015.1 Clostridia bacterium | reverse complement strand
GATGCGTTTGAACATAGCATCCCAGCCCTTTGAGGGAACTTCGGGTGTTTCGGAAAGCCAGAAAGTGCCGCTGTCAACATGGGTGTACTTATCCTTGCGATAGAATACGGGCGAATACTCGCCGCCCTCAGCGCCATCATCTCTGCCGACACCTACCCAAGCATACTCGGGCATAGCCTCGCTGACACGGTCAACCCATGCCTTATCAGCCTCCTGAAGACCGAATGAATCAGGCATCTGAGCACGGATTGTTTTGGTGACAAGTGCGCCTCTGTTTTTGGGAGACTGCTTGCCCGCGCCTGCGATGTAAACGTTGAAGCTCATAACTGTAACTTCCATAACCTCGCCTGTCGGCTCTTCGAGATTATAATTCGGCACGGGAGCGACAATCGAAATGCCGAGAATCAGCGAAATAAGCCACCTGAAAATGCCGTAAAAAGCTTTAACCCAAAATGATAATTCGTACAAAGAAATTCTCCTCTCTCAAAAACAGCCCACCCTTTCGGGTGAGCTGCTTTCTTTTAGTTCACGCCGTAACGCTTATACTGTGTAGGAAGCGATCGGGCTGTAGGAGGTGATGATGTCACCGTCTGCATTCTGGTAGATGACGTAAGCTCTTGCATATACGGTTGTACCTGCAGTTGCTGCAACAGCACCTGTGTAGAAACCGTTAGCTGCAGTGCTCTTTGAAACGCCCTTGCCGACGCCTGCTGCATCGATAACGAATGCATTGGTATCTGCACCGACAGAGGCAGTCTTTGTTACGATAACACCGGTCTGAAGAAGCTCATAGCCGGCAGGAATCGAACGCTCTGAATAGAAGTTAACCTTCTTAGCGCTTGTGTCATACTTGATTGTTGAAATTCTTGCAACGGGAACGGGAGTAACAGCTGAAGCATCACCGTAAACGGGAGTAAGCTCAGTGTCCTTGATAGCGTGGAAGCTATAGGTTCTGTTGTAGGAAGCGATATCGCCTGTCTCGGCATCGAGCCAGTAGAGGAAGCTTGCACCTGCGTCATCTGTAGCAGAAGCGCTGATGGTAACAACCGCACGCTCGTTGTCAACAGACTCATATACGCCTGCACCCGTTGTTGTCCAGTTACCCTCGGTGAGAGTAACTGTGTTTTTAACAACAAGTGAGTAAACGGGTCTTACGACAATCATCATTTCGTCGCTTGCAAGGATTTCTTCCTTAGTCATGCTCCAGTTCTTGAAGACATGCTCGGGAAGTGAGGGAGCAGCAGGAACTGTATAGTCCTCGCCCTCTGCAAGCTCGAAGTTTTCGATAACGTTTTCAGCGTTATTTACATAAACAACAAGTCTCTTATCGTTATCGAAGCACTCGTTAGTGGTGAACTGAGTTGTGAGATCCATTGTTGTAACGGCTGTGAATGTGTAAGTCTCAGCAGCGCTGATAATTCTGTTGGAGCTGTTATTGATCCAGTAGTAGAAGTCAGAGCCTTCCTCAGTCTGTACAGCCTCAAGAGTAACAACTGAACCGTAGGGAACAGTCTTCTGAGACATAACGGGAACGTTGGAGTAGTTGCCTTCGTTGTAACCGAATCTGATCTTACCGATACCTGCAACCGTAAGCTTGACTATAACACTCTTTGTTGTAGCTGTGAAGCTGAAGTCAACGCCGAATGCTTCCCAATCACCGTTTACCTTTGCGGTTGCGATATAGCTGTGTTCGCCTTCTGTGAACTTATACTTAACTGTCCATGTCTTTGTGCCGTCGCCGTTGTCTGTAACAGTTGCGTTGTCAGCAGTCCAGATTTCCTCTGCGCCTGTGATAACGTTGTAAAGCTTAACAGCTTCGACCTCAGACTTGGTTGTGATGTTGAGCGGTACATTCTTCTTCTCTGCAAAGACGTTGCCGTCGGGGCCTGCCTTAACGATTGAAGAGGGTTCAACATAGTTGAGGATAATCTTTTCGCTGCCGTTGAACATAAACTCGATGATATCAAGATCTTCGCCTGTGTTGACGTCAATGTTGGTATCGTCTGCTGCGTACTTGGCAACGTTGTCGAATGTTTCAACTACCGTAACAACGATATCACCGTTCTCATCAGCATATACCGGTACAGAGCCGACATTGCCTGCCTTATCTGTAACAGCAACCGTGAAGAGCTTGCCTGCGCTTGCTGCGCCTGCCTTGATTGTGAAGGTGTTATCCTCTGATACGTATGTGAAATCTTCAATGTGAAGCATATCAAACAGGTAATCGATGTAGAGTGAGCTGCCCTGAGTACCCATATAGTTGAACAGGTCAACCTTTGCTACACCTGAACCGCCGGGCTCAGTAACTGTAGCAGCGCCTGTGCCGTCAGCTGTGAGTACGGGAGCAAGCTGATCGTAATTCTCAACCTCAATAATTCTGTTACATACGTTACCGAAGCGGTCTGCTACGTGAACGAACAGAAGTGTGCCGTTGTCGATGAATGCGAGATGCTGATCCCAGTTCTCGTTTGCACCGTACGGGATGTACTTGGTTGAGTTTGCATTCTTGCTCTCTGCATCAAGTGCCTTGATGTAGTTGACATTTGACTTGAGTGCGCTGATGAATGCAGTCTTTGCAGCATCCGCACCCTGCTCAAAGTAGATCTTAGCTACATCGTAATCCAGACCTGATGTTGCGGTCGGATCAAGCTTGTAGATAAAGCTACCGAAGTTATTCTCGCCGAATGTCGGATCAATGTAGATTGCGCCCTTGTTGAGGTCAGCATTGATGTCGCTGAACTCCCAGTTTCTGATAGCGCCGTTGAACTTTCTGAGAAGGCCGTATCTTGAAGCCCACTCATCAGCTGCGCGGCCTTCATTCTCAGCATATGTGAGAACTGATGTGCCGTTAGGTTCGACCTTAGATGTGCCATCGGGTTCGGTCTTAACTGTAAAGCCGCTATCGGAACCGTCAGCAGGCATGGAGTTCATGTAGTAAACAAATACTGTAACCTTACCCTCTTCTGCTGTTTCAATAAGTTCGGGCTTGCTTGCGTAGTTGAAGTTTTCAACGCCGTTTTCAGCCTCGAAGATCTCGCCTGTTCCAGCGTCCTTGGTAACAGCGGAGTCAGTTGCAGTGATTGTGTATGCAGCTGCCTGCTGTTTGCCGTCAACATCGCTGAACTGCGGGTTAAGGATGATGTATGCAGAAGAATCTGCATCGTATGTTCCCTCTGCGTTCTTAGCTGTCTGCGAAGATGCGGTTGCTGCACCTGTAAGACTTGTAGAGGTTGAGCTGCGAGGCATACCTGTTTCTGCGTCGTGAACAGGAGTGATGACGTTTGCAGTTACACCGCTCATAGCCTGAGCAGATACGGACATCTTTTCGGGCTTGGAAGCAGAAACTGTTCTTGTGGAACCGTCACCGTTGAGAACATTTGTTGTATCCTGAAGTGAAACAACGATGTAGGGATTGAGCTGGTTGGTGTATACGTAAAGTGTATAGCCGCCAAGACCGGGCTCCATATGAGAAGCTGTTACCATCTGATCTGCAGATGAAATTGTGTTGCCAAGCTCATTTTTATGAGCGTCATAGAACTTGCTCAGATCAGTCTGGGTGTTGTGGATTGTTACTGTGGGAGCGAAGGTATCAACATAAAGTACAAGTGCTCTGATTGCCTTCGCAAGTCTGTCTTCAGCCTGAAGAACCTGATTCTCATTGATAATGGTAACATCCTTGAAGTTGTTAGCATTTTCAAGAGCAGCAACGAACTCGTTCCAGATGTTTTTACCTGCGTTGTCGACAGCTTCGTGATCGTAGATATCCTCTTTAAGCATAATCTCGTCAGCGGAAACGATGCCTTCATTGAGTTTTGCTGTGTCAGCCTTAACAAGCTCAAGAGCATTGATAATGGTTACAAGCTCATCGTAGATTGCATCAACTGTATCCTGCTGTGTTGCGGGTGTTTTGTAGAGAATATCACCGTGTTTATCGGGATCGAAATCGATGTCGAAGCCTGTCTTGTTCTCGATATTATAGCCGTTTGCCGTTGCCTGAGTTGTGGCATTGATAATATCGTTCTGAGCAAGGAAGGTAATAACTGCTCTGAGTGAAGCATCTGTGTACTTTGTGAAATCATAGAAACCGCTGGCGTGGTAAACACCTGTTGCCTGTTTCATAAGCTCGTTGCCTCTGTAGAGCTTGGCGTTACCGGTTGTACCGAGGTTCTTATGAGTTGTCTGGAAGAACTGCTCGCCAACACCGCCGTCGTTGTAGTCATATGAACCGAGAGCGTTAGCTTTTTCAGGGTTGTTGAGAAGGAATGCCTTTGTAAGAGATGTAATCTTGCTCAGATCTGCAAGGCCGAGACCGAGTCTCTCAAGCTCTGCGATAATCGTTGCCTTGATACTGTTTGTATCAGCAAGAACCTCTTCTGCCTGGTCAATTGTCTTAACACCGTTATCTTCAATTTCTTTGCTGAGCATATCGAGGATAGCCTCTACTGCTGCTGCACCGCCGTTATAGTTTGCGGGCAACTGAGTTGAGTAGTAGTAGATGTTATCGTTTTCATCCTCAACAGTTGTATACTCTGCAAGGTCTTTGAGAAGGCCGAGGTTGAACAGACGACCGCCAAGCTCTGTGTTTTCTTCGAGGGTGCCGACAGTACCTTCGTTGTCCTCAAGAGGAATGATGATACCTGTTGTGTTATCCTCGCTGTATGTCGGAATCATAGCGAGTGCATCATAGATGAGACCTGCAACATATCTGTAAGCATCTGTTGCGGGGAGAAGCTGGAGCAAGCAGATCTTCTCATACATTGAAGCTGCTGCTGAGTCTACGTCACCCTGATCTTCATATATAGCGTTGAGGAATCTGTTTCTGTTTTCAGCGTTCCAGCATACACCATAATCAGCGTCTGTGTTTGTAAGCTCTTCCCATACTACAAGTGATTTGGGAGCCTGACCAAACTGGTAGCCTGCGTAGTCAATGTATACGTATGACTCATCCTTCTGCAGCATAAGAGCTTCATAGGTTTCGTCGTTGAACCAACCGCCGTATGAGCTGCCTGTAACAGCGTTTCCGGACTCTACAAGGTAGTATTTTGTACCGTCCTGCATAATATCGGTACCGTAGCCTGATGTGTACCAGTCGCCGTCTCTTCTTACAGCCTTATCCATTGAGTACTGGAAGAGAACACCGTCGCCTGCAATATCTACAGCGCCGTTAGGATCAGCAAGGACATAGATGCCGTCGCCTGTGTCTACAATTGCTGAATTTACAAGCCAGTCAATTGCTGTTACGTCGTAATATTGCAATCCGCCGGGAGCATCCATATAGATGTAGGAATAACCGTTTACCAGTGCAAGAGCACCGCTGTTAACGGATACCTGCTCGTAATTTGACTCGCCTGTTTCCTCGTTGTAAACAAGCTGCATAAATGTAAGCTCTTCAGCAGGTGTGCTGTCAGTAAGTTCAATACCTACTGATTCGTCGAGCTGGTTGATTGTCGGCCAGTAGTCGACATTGCCGAACTCACCGTAGTCACCATCTTCACCTGAACCGTCGATTGTCATCTTTGCATTGCTGAGCTGCTCAGGATTAAAGAGCGGTACGGACTTGGTGTAGAGCGGGTTGTTGTTAGCATATCTGTACTCAACCTCAACAAGAACCTCTGCTGAAAGGTAATCGTACATATCCTGTCTCATATCGAGAGCAAAGCCTGCATACTGAGCACGGACGTTGCTGTAATCCAATACAACAGGATTGCCGTAAACATCCAGTCTGTACGGGTTTTCGATGCACTGACCTGTTGTGTAAGCATAAAGCTCAAGTGCAAGGGAGTTGATGGCTTCGATAGCAGTCGTATACATATATCCTGTTGACATATCGTTGTATTGACCGCCAACCTGCCATCCTGCATCGATGATTGTATACATAGCATTCAGCTTATTCTGGATGAACAGCTGCTGCTGTGTGCGGATATTCTGCTCATAAGTGCTGACCTGAGTACCGTCAGCAACTGCAAGGTAATCGGGTGTGTATTTACCGACACCGTTGCTGGACTGGATACCGTAAAGCTCGTAATCACCGGCGATGAAGCTGTCAACAAGGTTTCTTACACCTTCGGTGAACTCATTGTTCTCATCTGTATCAAATTTCTTTGTTTCGAGATTATCTACGATATCACTGATCTCTTGGAGTTTATCGAGCATCTCTGCCTCTCTTGTGACGTCGATTTCACCCTCGAGGTATTCGGCGTTGAATGCCTCCCAAAGAGCGATGATGTTTGAAACGTCGCCGTAAGGTGAGAGATACTTTGAATCGATTTTGGGAGCGGTAAGAACGCGTGTGCCGTCATCAAGAACCTCAACCTTGCTGTTTGTGAAGGTAAGAACCTCATAAGTTGTGCTTTCGAGGTTACCAATCTTATTTGCAAGTCGGTCGATCTGATTCCATGCATTATCGCTGAGTGATTTCCATGCAAGTTCATTTCTTGTCGCGTAGATACCTACTGTGTACTCATTGATTTTTTCCTGATCCTTAGCTGTAAGCTCTCTGCTTAAATCGACAGCATCTGTATAAATATCTAAGTACGGCTTCCAGGATTCAGGAGTGAAGTAGTTGTAACCTTTTTCAGCGTCGAGTGCGAATGTACCGTCGCCGTTGTCAACCCATACCATATCAACGATTACCTGTGCACCGTCGGATTCTGCGGGGAATGCAGTTGCAAGTTCATCGTTGAAGTATGTGAAATCAGCGGGAGCGTACTTAAGACCTTCATCTTCAGCTACCTTGTTGAGTGAGCCGTAGAAAGAGCCGTCCTCAGCAAGAAGGAAGATTGTGTTTTCGATATCAGTGTTTTCGAGGATATCGAATACGATCTGGTCGATATCAGCCTGAGCTGTTTGCTCTGTAACTGCCTCAGCATCTGCAAGAGCTGCAAGAAGGTCGTTAACAGAATCCTCAGTGTAGAGCTGAAGCATAGCTACCGGTGTGCCGTCACCCATAAGAACTTCAACCTGCTTAACAGTTACACCGTCTGCCTCGTAGAGTTTGTCTTTAGCGTACTCAACAGCATCGTTAAGAGCTGCGAGGAACTGACCGCCTTCAACAAGAAGGTATCTTTCGTCGCGGTCTGCACCGTCGTAATCCTTAGCGCCGGAGTCACTTACAAGACCTACTGCTGCCCAGATTTCGTCAGCGATTGAACCGTCGATAACTGTGCCTGCATTGTTGTTGTAACCTGTGACTGTCGGGTCTGTGTTCCAGAGAGTAACCTTGTTAGCTGATGCTGCATCAACAACTGCTGAAGCTGCAGCAACTGAGTCAGCAGAATACTTGGTTGTAGTTGTGACCTTATCTCTGCCGTTCAGCTGGAGCGGATCGTAAGCAGCCTTGGAGCTCTGGCTGAGCTTTGCGATTGCGTCCATAGCTGCGTCTTTAACCTGAGCAGGGATGAATGCCGCAGCATTAAGCTCGTTATAAAGGTTAGTAACAAGAATGTTGTAATCTGCCTGACCCTGCTTAGCTGTAAGATTAAATCTATCGTACTGAGCCTTAGCCTGGTAGATTGCGTTGATGGACTGGCCGCCTGTAGCGTAGATTGTGTCGGGGTAGAAGGAGCCTGTGTAAATAGCGTTGAAGTAAGCTGTCATAGAGCCTGAGTCGGAAATTGTGATACCTTCACCTGCGTTTGCGTTGAGGTGGTTGATGATACCGTTCCAACCGTCGAGGTAAACGGGAGCAGCTGTAAGAGAGTCGATAATTGCCTTGTATTTAGTTATAGCATCAACGTACTCTGTGTACTTATCGCCGAGGTTTTCGTTAGCAAGTTTGCTGATCGCGTCAGCGTATGCTTTTGCCTGATCGATAGCATCGGGGTCATAGACTGAGCGCTGAACTGTTTCAAGCTGACCTGCTGCGTTGATGATAACAACGTCAACTTTTTCGTTCTCTTTTTCTGCAATCATTGCAGCGAGCTGTGTGTTGATTGAATCGTAAGTACCTGTGATACCTGCGATTGTACCGTCATAGTCGCTTACCTTCTTGTGCTGAAGGCTGTAATAAGCAACAACGAGATCGTAAGCAGCCTTGTTTATGGTACCTTCAAGTGATGTACCGTCAACAGCGATAGGCTGACGGAATGTGGGT
>JAFOBC010000130.1 GCA_017382015.1 Clostridia bacterium | reverse complement strand
TTGCGATGATTTGCTTGAGCAGCTTTATAATACCGCTGCTTTTGAATGCGCCGGCAGATTGCATAAGCAGTTTTCTTTCACGCAGGCTTATTTTCCTCTTGGCAAAGACGGAAAATGTTGTAATGATTGTCATTACGCCGAGTCCGCCGATTTGTATCATAGAAAGAATAACAAGCTGACCGAAAAGTGACCAGTGCGTGAACGTATCGTATACAATAAGCCCCGTTACGCAGGTCGCGCTGGTTGCGGTGAATGCACAGTCCAACAGGGGAGTCCATTCTCTGCTTTTAGATGCAACGGGCAGGCACAAAAGCAGCGTGCCCGTTGCAATCACAACGGCAAAGAAAAGAACTATTGTCTGCGTATATGTCAGCTTTGGCTTGGAAACTTTCAATTTCTTCACTCCGATATTATTTCATCATATCGCTGATAAGCTTTTTGAGTGTTTCAACAACTTCGCCGATCTCTGTTTTCTGGCTGATTGTCTTGTCTCTGCTGACAATTTCGCAGCAGTTTTCTTTGAGGTTTCTGGGGCTTGCGATAACTCTGAGCGGAACGCCGAGCAGGTCAGCATCGGAGAACATAAAGCCTGCGCTTACCTTGCGGTCGTCATAGATTACCTCTATGCCTGCGTTCTGCATCTCTTCATAGAGCTTATCTGCGCATTCCTTTGTTGCGGCATCGTCAGAGCGTACACAGCAAAGGTGAACCTGCCAGGGGGCGATTGACATCGGCCAGATGGGGCCGTAGTTGTCGTGGTATGCTTCGCATACGCTTGCGGCAAGTCTGCCTACGCCTATGCCGTAGCAGCCCATAATGGGGTACTGCTCCTGACCGTTGCTGTCAAGGTATGTCATACCCATTGACTTTGTGTATTTTGTGCCGAGCTGGAATATGTTACCAACCTCGATACCTCTTGAAAGTGTAACGGAGTGCTTGCCGCACTGCGGGCAGATGCCCCCGTCCTTGATTGCGGCAACGTCCATATATTCAACCTCGCCGAGATCACGGTCGATATTGAAGCCTGTGTAGTGATAATCAAGCTTGTTGCCGCCGCAGGTGAGGTTTGTTGCGCCCTTGAGTGAGCCGTCGATTACAACCGTGATTCTCTCATCCATATTGTACGGACCGATAAAGCCTGCAATAAGACCGCAGCCGTCAGTAATCTCTGCAGGATGAATCTCACAGCCTACAGCGTTGCGGAGCTTTGTTTCGTTTACTTCAAGGTCGCCTCTTACGAATGCAACGATGTATGTGTCGTCGGCATTTCTCTGGTAAACAACAGCCTTGCAGGATTTCTCAACAGCTGAGTTGAGGAATGTGCAAACCTCGTCAATTGTGTGCATATCGGGTGTGTGGACGAGTGTGAGCTCTTCGAGCACAGCGTCCTTTTCGTTTTCTACGATGCAGGGAGCAGCTTCAATGTTTGCTCTGAAGTCGCATTCGCTGCATACTGCAATTGTGTCTTCGCCTGCAGCTGTGAGGAGCATATACTCGTGTGATACGCTGCCGCCCATCATACCTGAGTCAGACTTAACGGTAACAACCTCGGGGATGCCGCAGCGTGCGAAGATGCGGTTGTATGCATCATAGCAACGGTCATAGTATTGCTCGAGATCTTCCTGAGATGTATGGAATGAGTAAGCATCCTTCATTGTGAATTCGCGTACGCGGATAAGACCTGCTCTGGGTCTGCCTTCGTCACGGAACTTTGTCTGGATCTGGTAAATCATAAAGGGATACTTGTTGTAGCTGTTTGCGTAGTCGCGTACAAGGTGAACGGCAGCCTCTTCGTGAGTCATGCCGAGCACCATGGGACTCTTGTTTCTGTCGCTGAAGCGGAGAAGCTCGCTGCCGATGGATTCGTATCTGCCGCTTTCCTCCCAAAGGGTAGCGGGCATAACAACAGGGAACTGAACTTCCTGTCCGTCGATTCTGTCCATCTCTTCGCGGATAATCTGCTCAATCTTCTTTGTGATTCTGCGCATAGGCATATAGGATGAGTAAATGCCGTTTGCAACGTTTTTGATGTAGCCGCCTCTTACTGTGAGGGCATGGCTCTCTATAATGCAATCAGACGGCTTTTCTTTAAACCTTTCGCCGACGAGTTTGTCAAGTTTCATTGATTCTACCTCCAAAGTTAATTTAAACCATCCTTTATTTTACATATATATTATTAAAAAGTCAACTCAATCAAAAAAATACCCCCGATTTGTATCAGTGTACAAATCAGGGGATTTATTAAGGGCTCAGTTTGTCTTAAAAGGCAAAGTATTTTTCTCTCTGGCGTTTCATTCTGCCCTGGATAGCTTTAAGTTGAGCTTCGGCATCCTCTTCACCTGTAACGTACCTCTTCATCAGCAGACCTTCTTCGTAGCAAAGCTCGTCGTGGAGCGGCAGGAAGTTTTCGTAAAGGAAGGTTGCGTATCTGACAAGCCTGAATTCACCGACGATGCGGTATTCTGCGCTGATTGTGTCAACAGCAACGCTGTAGCAGTCTTTGATTGAGCTGATGAGGCTTTCTCTTGTGTTTTCGGGTGCAAATACGATTGTGGAGCAGATGAAAGCGTTTCGGTTGTTGAAACTGCTGTGGCTGTCTGTGCTGCCTACAATCGGCATTTTGTTTCCCTTGGCGCATTGTTCGTAGTAGTAGATTGTCTGGAATCCGTTTTGTTCAAAGTAGCTCTCGCCGCCCAGCACCTCAAATGCGTCAAATGCTTTTTTCTCAAACATTGCATCAGAGAGTGAATCAGGCACGTGGTATACGTCTGCAATCCAGTACGGATGAGCAAAAATGCTTAATCCGTCAGCTTTGCGTATCTGCTCCGTAATCCAGGTGCAGCAGGCAAAGGGGAATCTTTCAACACCTTCGGGTATGTCGAGCGTGTCGGCATAATCATCAATAAGCGCCCAGAATTCTTCCTGTGTCATTGTGTCGGGGCAGATGCCGTCGATACTGCGCTTGGCTTTGTCTTCGCCAACTTCCTGTATGTGTGCGCTGGCTGTTACAAGTGCGTTGATGCTGTATTTGCCGCCGAAGTTTACCATGTGCACGTCGTTTGCGTGGTGGGGGTCACCCTTGGGCATATGCACCTCTTCACCGGGAATGAGGGTGTATTCAATGTCTACGTCCCTGTATGCGTCAATTGCTTCAAGCGAG
>JAFOBC010000129.1 GCA_017382015.1 Clostridia bacterium | reverse complement strand
TTACAAAAAAAATGGCGACCCGGAACGGGCTCGAACCGTCGACCTCTAGCGTGACAGGCTAGCGTTCTAACCAACTGAACTACCGGGCCATTTTGGTGGGAACAATAGGGCTCGAACCTATGACCCCCTGCTTGTAAGGCAGGTGCTCTAGCCAACTGAGCTATGCTCCCATTTGTGTTCGCCTCGTATCGGCGACGTTGTATACTATACAACATTTCCGCCCTCTTGTCAACACTTTTTCAAAACTTTTTTAAAAAATTTTTTGAGACTTGAGGGCGGATTAAAAATCGTTGATTCTACGTGGTTTACAAGGGCAGTACCTCTGCTGCTCGTGTTAATATCTTTATGATATATGTTATGTACATTATTACTGTATCAAAGATATTTTTAATTTTTTCTGCAAAATTATTCATTGCAACATCAGAGCCTGATACACCGTAGCCGGGAAGCGTGCCGTTATTATCATCAACACCGTCATCATCGGCAATAAACTCCAGAAGAAGCGGAGAGATAAGCGCAAGTAGGAAATATTCAACAGTAGATACCCCGCCGAGCTTATCGGTTGCGAACTTTGTAATGCTGTCAGCAATACCGTCTTCGTAGCCAAATGTTTCGAGGAGCATATTAGCTGCGCTGAGGAGAGTATTATCTGCAATAGCAGCAAGATCGCTTCTGAGAACAAGAGCTACTGCACGAAGGAATATAGTTACCTCTGTTCCCTCAAGGTCATAATCCTCACTGCCCGCATAATGAGCAAATACAAGCTGAGTTGCAACATCCCAGCAGTTATAATAATCGCTGTCGGGAATTTCAATATTGTATTCAGCAGCCATTTCCTGAATGCCACCCTCGCCGTAGAGAGGCATTTCAAGCACATCCGTGAGGCCTGTAACAGCAGTATAAACAAGGTTATAGAAAGGCTGACCCTCTTCAATACCTATTTCTTCCATTCTCATTCCCTTAGCGAGTCTGAATTCGACACCGACTTTAAGGAACTTCTTTGCATAAACGCTGAAATCCTCTTTCATCATATCAACAGCTTCCTGAGGATAACCTGATACCGCACTTGTAAGAGCATCAACATCAATGCTCTCGATGTATTTCTCTTCGTATTTAACCTCTTCATCTGTTACAGTAAACATTCTGAAGCTTGTAGGAGCCATCGTGAGAGAAGTTGTTGCAAAATCGTAAATCTTATTACCTTTTGTGCTGGTGTAAACTGCAGCGTCACTGCAATGCTCATGGCCAGTGAAAACAAGCTTAATGCCTGCATTCGCGAACTTTTCGGCAGTTGAAAGATGGTTTCTGATAATAAAGTTTCTGCTGAGAATTCTCTGAACAGGAAGGTGATCGAGAAGATTATGGTGCATCATAAGGATAGGATACTTGCCGTCTTCATAAGCTTTTTCAGCCTGCTCAAGCACCCAATTAACCTTATCGGTTGACATACCGTCTTCTGTTGACTTTGTAGGATCGCAGCTGTCAAGAGCTATAAGACGGTACTCATCATTAAGATCAGCAACGTAAGAGCAAGTGCCCTCAACTGTTACAATAGCCTCATCGTAACCGAACTCATAGTATGTAGTGACAAAGTCAGAATATTTAAAATCAATATCTGCAGCGCCGTTATCATGGTTACCATTAATAACGTATACGGATTTACCGGTTTCCTGCTCAAACTTTCTGAGCTTTTCAGCCACATCCAGATGCTGCTGAACCTCAATTCTGCCATCGTTTGCAAGGTCACCGGGAATAAGAACAAAATCGCAGTCCTCATCCTCAGCGCACTGACGAAGGAACTCATCAATAATAAATCCGCTTTCATTTTCAAGCTGTGCTCTGCGGTTCGCAAACCAGAACAGAGGCTCGTCCGGAATGTTAACCTCAAGTTCTTCTCTGGGCACAACATAATGAAGATCCGATGCTACAGCAAACTTTGTTGAAGCATCCTGTGCAAATACAGAAAAACCAACTGTAACACAGGAAAGAATAAGTGCTAACGATAAGATTACGCTTAGAAATCGTTTCATAATGTACGCTCCTATAAAATTAATATAAAAATTTTAACAGATTAAAGCGATGATGTCAACATTACTCTGCTTGATAAAGAACAAGCTCCGACGACATCTGTGACGCAATCGATATATCAATACCGTTTTGCATAAGATTTGAGCCACTCACATAATAAGAAGCACCGCTGTTATCAAGTGTTATTTTATAGTTACGCGATGCATCGGCACCTTTTACAAATACTCTGCAGTTGTTTGTTGCGGCAAGCGGCAACGAGAACACACCTATCGCTCCCTTCGACTTATCATCCGCAGCAATTTCCAAAACTATAAATCCGTTTTTTTCAGCAGACAAAGTATCCGGCGTATGATGATAAACTTTGCAAGTCGGTAAAAACGGACGAATAAAATTCTTATACACGTCTGTGCTATGCTTAACAAACCCAAGCTGCTGTGAATTCATCTGTGTCGCCGCGGGAGAAATTACATTAAGCGACATATGAGTAAGCATTGTGTTGCGCATATGCAAATCAAAAGACCCGAACGAATGACAACCCATACCGGCAAAGAGTCTGTCCACTCTCTCAGGAGGCAAGGCCATAGTCATACCGTTTGTAATATATACAGAATGAGGAGCACATTGGCAATCCGAAACCCAGGTATGATTAAACGCCTTCATCATACCAAGGTCTGTTCTTCCACCGCCGCCTGCACAGTTTTCAAACACAACATCAGGAAAACGAGCTTTCAACCTTTGGAATATTCCGTACACTGCGTTGAAATGTCGAATTGAAGTGCACTCATTAATCCCGTATCCCGTATCACGAATACCGAAATAATCTTTATAATCCACGTTACAATCAATTCTCAACAAATCAATTTTATAGTCGTTAATAATTCTGACAAGCTGCTCTTCTGCCCACTTCACAGTATCTTCGCGCGAATAATCAACAAAGTTACCGCTTTGCTCACCAAATATATTTTTTACACGCCAATCAGGGTTTTTGTCATACTCAGGAGCTAACTTACCCATACAGTCGATATCTACCCAGAGGCCGAATTTCAAGCCCTTTGCGTGACAGTAATCAGCAATCTCCTCAAGCCCGTTCGGGTAGCGTTGAGCATTGGCAATATTAATACCATTATAATCTCCCCAATGAGTTTCCAACCCCGGAGGACAAGCCCAGCCTGCATCAACAATGAATACCTCCGCACCCATTTCAGCAAGATTATCGATGAATCGTTTTGAGGTTTCGATGCTCATATCGTGCTCTGCACCCATACCCGCACCGACAAGAAGTGATGCAACCTCATTACCGAATACCGTTTTTCTGGTATGAGCGTGCATTTCGTTGACAGCGTCGTCAACTCCACCGTGAACAAGACCAACGTGAACCTCAGGCGTGGTAAACATTTCACCACTATTAATTACATACATAGGATTATGAGAAAGAATCTCAGCCTTAAAACTAATATGCGATGAAGCAGATTCAGCTTTTGCATTATAGTCAAATGTAAAGCGACATCCGCCGCTCCAGGCAATCTGAGCAAACCACAATTTACCCATAAGATTATTTTTCAGGAATATAACGGGATGACGGAAACGATCACGGTTATAGCGTGTATCAACACAAGTAACTTCTGTGTTAAGTGGACGCCATTCAAACTCGCCTTCCCTGCCCCACCTGTCATCAGTAAAGCATCCATATGAATAAAGCGAGCTGACGTCACGTGAAGATGTGAGGCGGTCTATATCCATATCCTCAAGCGCACCGCTGATAAGACTCAGCCTGCTCAAGCAAACCGTCTTATCGGAGAGATTTTCGATTTCAATATAGCGTGTGAACATCTGAGTACCGTCAAGCAAGGTATGAACATAAAGCCTTATAGGCAATAATAAACTTTCAAGCTCGAGCACAGAATGAACGCCGTGCGCCGCCTTATCAACTTTGAAATCAACAAATCTTAAGCCATAGTCAATACTGCGGCCGTCAATCTCAATATTAAAAGCAAACGGCTCTGTATAATTGCGTCTGTCGAGGTGCGAAGGAAAATTAGACAGCACATCAAGTGGATATCCTGCTGCATTGTATCCGCAAGATATCAACGCACCGTTATACAACTTTTCCTCATATACCAGCATACCGCTTCTGTAGCAAAAATTAGGCACATCACCTGATTTATAGTAAATATCAAAAAACTTCTCGGTCATTTCACCACTGCCTTACACTATAGATATAGTTGTTTTTATATTCCAAGTATTACATAAAGCTATCTTTTTGTCAATCATCCGAAAGCCACATCAAGAATCATCATAACGCTGAATCCTAAGGCAAAAAGCACAGTATTTTCAGCATTATCGGCGTCACCTATACTATTGGGAATCAATTCACTTACAACAACACTTATCATTGCCCCGGCTGCAAAACCTAAAAAATACGGCAGTAACGGCAGCAACAAAAATGAAAGCAGAACAGTAATCAACGCACCGATAGGCTCAACTGCTCCCGAAAGAACCCCACATACCAATGATTTCGCTTTTGACATACCTGTCGCTCTGAGCGGCAATGAAACAACTGCACCTTCAGGAATATTTTGTATTGCAACACCAAGAGACAACGCAAAAACAGATGCAACCGTAACGTTACCATCACCTGAGAGCAATCCTGCACAGGCAACGCCTACTGCCATACCCTCAGGGAAATTGTGCAGCGCGACCGCGGCTGCAAGCACAAACGCACTTTTATGCTTACCTTGCGGAACCAGTCCCCTTTTTGAGCTCATTCTCACAACAAGTCGGTCAATAAATATCAGTGCCAAAACGCCGACCCAAAATCCGACAGCTGCCGGCATAAAACTCAACTTCAAATAATCTGAAGAATACTCGACTGCAGGTATTAACAAGCTCCAAACCGATGCCGCAACCATAACACCTGCCGAAAAACAGTTCAAAGCATTACTTACACGCTGAGAAAACAAATTTCCGGCAAGCACAACTGACAAAGCTCCAACCGCAGTACCAATGAACGGCAGAATAATACATATTATCATATTCTTTATCATAAATCATATCACCGATACACATTATGAAAAAAGCAATATTCTTGACATTAACTTCGACTTTAAATACAATACTATTATAACTTGAAACGGAGAAAAATTATGGAACCTATCATTGAACTGGATCTTTACATAATACGTCACGGCGAAAGCCTCGGCAATGCAGGATACGGCGGACGAACAGACCTGACACTTAAAGAAAGCACAGACCCCGTGCTGACTGACAAAGGAATTGAACAGGCAGATGCCGCAGGAAGATTCCTCAACAGCACGCAATTTGATGTATTTTATTCGAGCGCAATGCTCAGAGCCGCAAGGACTGCTGCGGAAATTATAAAACATCAAAGTGAAGAACGCACATTAAACATAATGCCGGAACTATGCGAAGTCGGTATCAACCCGGAATATTCCGGAGTAGAGATTGATGAAATACGCGAATTCTGCCCCAATGCAAAATATGCAGACGGCACCGACACCGAAATAACGCGAATGAGGTACGATACCCACGAAACGAACGGCAAAGTAACCGAGCGAGCTCATTTTGTCATCGACTATCTGAGAAACAGACATAAAAACGGCGAAAAGGTTGTGATAGTAAGCCACGCAGCATTTATCACAAATCTCGTATTATCTATTATGGAGATTGACAAATCAGCACCTGCATTTGACATTGATTACGACAATACCGGCATTACCAGAGTTACTTATTACAAACCCGGCACATACAAATGGGGCAACACAGTTTTCAGATGCATCAATGACACATCACACTATCAGCTGTTAAAGAAATAAATATTTGTCATTTTACTTGCCATTTACCAATTTTAGTGATATAATTAGTCGAAATTTTAATTGTTAGGAGAAGATAATTATGGCACAAGAAAAAAGTTTCCTTAAAAAGCTCTGGGTTTTCATTAAGTTCATCATCGTAAGCCTCGGTGCTTGTCTGGTTCAGTTCGCGTTGGTCAACCTCATCCCTATGATTCCTGCTGTCAAAGAGCTCTTCGCACAGGAATTTGTCAAGCTCGTCATCAACGACGTTCCGGTTTTCAACTACCCTGTTAACCTCGACGAAACAGGCGCAGTTATCCTCGGCGGTCTCGGCTACTGCATCGCATTCAACGTATCAAATGTCGCAGCTCAGATCGTTGCTTTCTTCATTAACAGAGAGAAAACTTTCAACTCCAGTGCTAACATTGCAGTAACACTTCCCATTTACCTTGTTTGCACAGTTATCATCCTTCTTTTCTCTGCCTGGCTTGCTCCCACACTGTTCAATCTTTTCCTTGGAATGGGTTGGTCAAAGGATCTTGCAAACAACGTTTCAACATTTGGTTGTATGTTCTTCCAGTTCATCGCATTCTTCCCTGTTCAGGCAATTCTCTTCCGCAAGAAGAAAGAAGAAAAAACAAAATAAACACTTACAAACTATTAAAAGCCACCCGTTGGGGTGGCTTTTTTCTGTACAAACATATTCTGTAGAAACATAAAAAAAGGTCTGCTTCAGAAAACGAAGCAAACCTTTTTAATTAATCACTGTATGATGATGTATCAACAGGCTTAACCTGACCCATCATATATTTACGAACAATTTTAAGTGTTGTTGTTTTGGGGAATTCTTCATCGCGGATAACTGTTTTATTAACACGCTTGAAAGAAGCCATTGTTTTATTGAACGCCTTCATATCAGCCTTGATTCTCTCGCGTGCATCCGGATAATCAGACTCATTGAGGAATACTTCAGCAACAATCTGACCGTTTTCATCATAGACGAGGACTTCCTGAACATATTCCATAGACTGAGAAATCTTCTCTTCAATCTCTTCAGGAGATACGTTTTTGCCGTTTGAAAGAACAATAAGATTCTTCTTTCTGCCAACCATAAACAGGAAACCTTCCTTGTCAATCCTGCCGTGGTCACCGGTTTTAAGCCATTCACCATCAAACGCATCGGCTGTAGCCTCAGGGTCATTATAATAACCAACCATTACGTTTGTACCGCGGACATAAATCTCACCAACGCCCTCTTCGTCAGGGTTGTTGATCTTAATCTCACAGCAATCGAGAGGACGACCAACACTGCCGGGTTTATATGCCTGAGGACAATTACATGTTATACCGGGCGAACATTCGGTCATACCATAGCCGTTAAAGACTTCAATACCGAAATCACGCATACCCTGTTCGTACTTGGGATCAAGAGCAGCACCGCCGCAAATAATCATAGAAAGATTGCCGCCGAGATTATCAATAATTGTTGCAAAAATCTTACGACGTCTGTCAATACCAAGCTTCATAAGGAAGCGGCTGATTTTAAGACCTTTTTTGAGAATCTCCTCTCTGCCTGTGCTTCGAGCAGTTCTCCAGATACGCTGGTAAATAGTTTCAACAACAAGCGGAACACCGGAAAAGTTATATGGCTTTTGCTTTTTGAGGTCGCTCTGAATGCTCTTTACGCCCTCGCAAAGATAACCCCACTCAGTAAGAATATAGCAAGCAAAGAGAGCGCTAACCCATGCATAAGTGTGGTTAAGCGGCAGAAAACCTATAGCGTGTTTACCGCTGAGAATACGTGTTGACGAAGAGCAGTTTGTAGCAATATTATAGTGAGAAAGCATAACGCCCTTGCTTTTACCTGTTGTACCGGAAGTATACACAATACTTGCAAGGTCTTCAGGCTTAACTTCACAGTCAACAACATAAGTGTCGCCTTCATCGAAAGCCTTGTAGCCTATTTCTTTATACTGATCAAACTCATCGATATGAAAATAATGTTTGACAGGTATATCGGGATTACCCTTAAACTCTTCAACCATATACTCAAATTTATCAGAATAAACAAGAGCATCGCAACCGCAACGGATAAGCTGGTCAGCAATATCATCTGCCGGAAGCTTACAATCCATCGGAACGGTAATGTTACCGGTCATAAGCGTTGCATAATAAGCAATCATCCAGTCGTATGAATTTTCAGCCACAATCGCTACTTTAGACTGGTTAACAAGGCCAAGCATATGATAATATGTGCCTATGCCGCACATTTCTCTCCAAGTCTGATTGAAGGTTCTTGTCTGCTCAACTTTGTTTTTATCAAGAAAAACAAACTGTTTGTTATCGCCACCCATTTCGGTGCCCTTAACAATAATTTCTTCGAGGGTAGTGTATGTAGGAATATTGGGGTTACCCATATTTGCATGTTTCTTTGCCATACTGTCCTCCATTTTCGCTTTAAAATACGCAACTATTTTAGAATAAACCTTTTTTTCGACACGGTCAACGCGATATTTAAACAAACTATTAAGAATTTTA